>NZ_JFHO01000024.1:0-34370 GCF_000724705.2 Acidiphilium sp. JA12-A1 | reverse complement strand
CTCCTTCACCAGCACGGATTCTGAATCATGTGTGGACGGCCCGTTGGGTTCAAGTCGTTAAAGCAGAATTTGGTATCGGTTCGAATGCGGTCATGTGTCCGGCCTTTGACGCGGTGGTCTGACCGCTGGCCCAGATGGGTGCCGCGAGCAACATCCAAACAGAAATTGCGGCATGGAACTGCCGTAGATTCAGACGGATTTTGTTGCTCGTCGGTTCGACCGATAACCATCTCCTGTTTGCCCCTAAACCCTCGGCACCGGCGCGCGGATCAGGCGGCTACCGGCTGACGCCGATACGCTTCACCACGCGCCATCATGGCCCAGATGATCCGGGCCATCTTGTTGGCCAGAGCGATCGCCGCGACCTTGCGCGGCTTCCGCTCCAGCAATTGCAACAGCCAAGCGGTCGCTGATTTGCTGCCTGGTTTAGCGAAGCGGATCACCGCCATCGCCCCGACCACGAGCAACTGCCGCAACCTCTCATTGCCTGCCTTACTTATCTTTCCCATACGATGCTTGCCGCCGGTGGAATGCTCTCGCGGAGTCAGCCCGAGCCACGCTGCAAAATGCCGCCCGGTCTCAAAATTCGCAGGGTTCACATTGAGCGCCATGGTGATCGCGGTGATTGCCCCAACGCCGGGAATCGCGGCGAGGAGCTTGCTGACCGCGTTGGCCTTGTGCTGTTCGAGCAGCTGTCTCTCCAGTGCGTCGATCTTTGCATCGAGATCCGTCACATGCTGACCCATTTGCTCAAACATCGCCTTTGCAATTGCTGGAATCGCTTCCTCGGCAGACAGGAGAACAAGCAATGCTGAGACGTTCGCGCAGCCCTTGGCGGCAACGATGCCAAATTCCGCCGCGTGCCCCCGCAACGCGTTGATCGCCTGGGTTCGTTGATTCACCAAGAGTTCCCGGTGCTTCACGATGATTGCTGCCGCTTGCTCATCCACCGATTTGACCGGAACCGTGCGCATGGTCGGGCGGGATGCTGCCTCACTGATCGCTTCTGCGTCGTTGCGATCATTTTTACTCCGCTTCACGAAGGGCTTCACATATTGCGGTGGGATCAACCTGACCCGGTGGCCCATACCGCCCAACACCCGCCCCCAGTGGTGCGAGCCTGCGCAAGCTTCAAGAACCACCTCCGTCGGAGCCAATTTGACGAAGAACGGTTCAACCTGAGCCCGCCTGATCTCGCGCCGCAGTAACGGGCGCTCCTGGTCATCGAACCCATGGATCGTAAAAACATGCTTGGACGTGTCTATAGAAATCCGCTTAAATTCCATTGGGCGGCCCTTTCATTAGGTTCGTTGTTCGACCCTATATTGGCACATTGGATGCCGTTGGGCCGTCCACCCCAACAGATTTCAACCGCTTCCGGTACCCCAGCGATTCAGATGGTTCGGCTACCGCTCTAGTGGGGGGACGGCGCCGGTATGCGCCAGCCATGGAGATAGGCGCCGAGCTTGGCCAGGGCGGTCCAGAGCTTGCGTGAGGGCGCAGCCGTTCTCCGGCCCTCCGGCTCTCCTTGACCCCACTTGGACAGTAGGTTTTACAAAGACGTGCGATATCAATAGTTTATTTGCCGCGTGCGGATGTTACATTTTCGGAGTGTTGGGGAGGCGGCGCGCGGCTGCGGCTTCAGTTTGCGGGGTGTTCGCTGATGTTGTGGGGCAGCGCGATGCCGGCGGCCTTGAAGACATTGCCTACCGCGGCCACGGCGTCGAAGCCGAGGGCGGAAGGATCTTCATCTCCCGCCAGAAACGCGGCATCACCCCCACCATCCGCCGCGAGTTGCGCCGCCGCGCCGCCATCGAGCCCGTCATCGGCCACATGAAGACCGATGGCCATCTGGGGCGAAACTTCCTGCTCGGCGTCGACGGTGATGCCATCAACGCCGTCCTCGCCGGCGCCGGCCACAACCTCCGCTTCCTCCGCAGATGGTTGATAAGGCTTCTTTGCGCCCTCGTCGCATGGCTCTCTGCCCCAAACCGCTCACCAAGCCTCCGCTTCGCGCACCGCCAGATCACATAGTTCGCAGGCGACCACCTACCAGGGCAGATGCGATACGAATGCTATGTCTCAATTGTCATTCCGATAAGCCAATGGTAAAATATGCTAACAGGCTCGTTTTCCTTTGCTGCGCGGCGGAGAATAAAATAATTATATTCATGATTGACAGTCCGGGTTGACAACTTAACCAGCCTTCCCGCATCGAGATCGTCCTGAATGATTGCCATGGGGCAGAGTGCAATGCCCTGGCCAGCCAACACGGCGGCGCGGAGGAGGTTAAAATCCTCGAATACAATATCTGCGAGAGAGGTTTTAATTGTCGAGTATGCCTCGCCCAACCAAGCATGCCAACCGGCCGTATTCGTGTCGTGCAATAAATTGCATTTGGCGATCTCCTCGGCGTTATTGAGACCGGGACGGCTCTCGAAAAAGCTTTTACTGCAAACGGGAGCGATGGCACCTGGCAAGAACGGAATCGTCTCCATTCTCGGTACAATAGGTCTCTCCTTGCTGTAGATAATGGCAATATCAACATCTTCGTAATTAATCTCATGGCCGAAAATGGCATACATGATTTTAAGATCAATCTTGGTTTGGAGGTCTCGAAATAATGAAAGCCTGGGAATAAGCCAGCAAACCGCAACGGAGGGGATAACTGCAATAGTAAGTTGCCAATTATTATTCCTTTTGCGGATCTCATCGCATACCCGCTCAATGTCCGAAAAAGCAAGACGGAGAGCTCCGGCAAGCAAAACGGCATTGGCGTCAAATTCAAGCCGCTTTCCGCGCCGGCCAAAAAGACTTGTCCCCAGCCATTCCTCAAGATGCCGCATTTGATGGCTAACTGCCGAAGGCGTCACGCTCAATTCACGAGCCGCCCCATAAAAGGTCCCGTGACGATACACCGCGTCAAATACCCTCAAAGCATTTAGCGGCATATAGCTCAATTTATCTCCCCTCCTACTTGGTGAATTAATCTCACTTTATTATGAGATTTTCTCGTTTGACTAAGTGTCTTTGGTGAACGAAATTCAGCTTAACACATGCAGTGGTCCATGGGAATATCTACGGGACCTAATCGAACAAAGGCATAGAATTGCTCGAGAGATGTTCTGCCAAGGAATGACCAAAATATCCCGTAAAGTATCTGCCAGGCTTGGGCGGAAAGAGAGATGTCTGAAGGAGGAAAGAACTGTTTTGCATGAAGGGCGAGGAGTTCCTTTGTGGGTCTCATTCGACGAAAAGATAGGTGTATTTGCCCGAGGTTATGTAGAGCGCATTACATCCAGCTACTCTGGCGATAACTGTGGTACTACGGAACACAGCTCGTTGGCTATGATGTCGTGGAAAGCCTAGGATTTGTCTAATTTGCAATTTTTCATTCTTTTGTGGCAACTTTAAGCTCATGAAATTGGAACATTTACTGTTAACGCTGCCAGTAATAAATTATAGAGTGGAAATTAATGCCTATGACGGAAAAAAGACTGACTATAAGTCTTTCAAATAGGGTTTTCTAAACAAGAATAATCGTCCGAAGACAGCGGGGCGTAATCAAGTGGAAGGAAATAGTCAAATGAAATCCGTGATGATTGATGAATTGGCATGGACCGAGTACCGATCCCGTGTAGAAGATGAGCGTCAGACTATCTTGATACCTCTGGGCTCGTTGGAACAGCACGGTCCGCATATGTCGATGAATCCGGACGTTATTATCCCCACCAGGATCTCGGCGGCAGTGGCGCAAAATATCAGCGCTCTGGTGGCGCCTGCCTTTGCCTATGGCGCGAAGTCACAGCAAAAAAGCGGCGGTGGAAATCACATGTGCGGCACCACCAGCCTCGACGGTCATACATTGAGTCTCGCGCTCAAAGATGTTCTCAAAGAATTTGGCCGTCACGGCGTGCGGCGTATCGCAGTAATAAACGGGCATTATGAAAATATGCCATTCGCGACGGAAGGAATCGAACTCGCAATCCAAGAATTGCAGTGGTCTGGCGTCGATAATTTTCAGGTAATTATTCTCTCATATTGGGATTTTGTTACGCAGGATACGATTAAGAAAGTGTTCCCCGAAGAGTTTGCCGGCTGGGATGTCGAGCATGGTGGCGTTCTTGAAACATCGCTAATGTTACACCTGAAACCCGAACTGGTTGATATGTCGAAGGCACCACTTCAGAAGCCGGCGACATTTCCGCCATATACCCTGTTCCCGCCGATCCCGGAATGGACGCCGGCTTCCGGTTGCCTGTCCTCGCCGGCTAACGCAACCGCGGAAAAAGGAAAACTCCTTTTTGACGTCACTGTGACGGGCATATCCACGACCTTGAAGCAGGAGACATCGTGGCAGCAAACGTGGAAAAAATTTCTTTGACATAACTAAAAAATGGAGGGAAGAATATGAATGAAATTGCAGACAACGCTGTCGTCGTAGCTGATAAAGTTGGAAGTATCGAACAGCATGGTATCGATCCGATACCACTCAATGACCGGCATGGTTCACCATTTGAGTTATTTAAATTATGGGTCGGCGCCAACGTTAACTATGTGGTTATTGTCACGGGCGCGTTTGCGCTATCGGTTGGCGTGACGTTAGTTCAGGCCATTACGGCGATCATAGTTGGGAACCTGATTGGCTGCGTTATGGTGGGCCTCACTTCGATCCAGGGGCCGCGAACTGGCACCTCTGGCATGATGACTTCGTGTGTTTCTTTTGGACAGTTGGGATCTATTCTGCCGAAAATCCCCAATGTCATTTCGGCTTTGAGCTGGTTCTCCATTCAGTCAGTTGTAGCCACGGATGCGTTGCAAAAATTATTCAGTATCGCAGGTTATACCAGTCATAGCGCTGTGTGGACTGCGCTTGGTTTAGTGCTGTTGACCGAAATTATCATGGCCGTATATGGACATGCAACGATTATTGCTGCTGAAGGATTTATCGCCGTGGTGCTGGCAGTGTTGTTCTGCGGCTTGGCCCTTTTTGTAACGCCGCATGTATCAATACAACAATTAATAACCTTCAACCAACACCAGGGCTCGTTCAGCTCCTGGCTGGTTGCGATCGGAATTATCGCATCTTACCCAATAGCCTGGACGAACTTCGCCTCGGACTATAGTCGATATTTCCCGCCGTCTTTGAGCTGGAAAAAGATCGCGCTTGCGGCAGGGCTTGGGCAGTTTGTTTCTCTTGCACTGTGCGAAGTCATAGGTGTAGTTTTTGCCATTGCTGTGGGCGGCAATCTTGGCAATGACCCAGTTAGCCAACTAGGCCATTTTATTCCAACCTGGTTTATGGTGCCGCTTTTAATTGCCGTGATTTTTGGTGGCATAGCAGCAAATGTCCCAAATGGCTACACAGCCAGTCTGGGCCTTCTGGCTCTGCGCCTACCCATGACCCGCTTGACTTCGCTGGCCGTTATTACGTTATTTACGGTCTGTGTAAGGATTATCATAGTTTATTATAGCGCATTTTTTGATGCCTATCAGAATTTCCTGAATTACATGGTTTTCTGGACAGGTCCGTGGGCTGCTGTTGTAGTTGTCGATTATTTTATGCGTAATGGTAGTTATTTATCGGCCGATATGATGACGTGGCGGGGCGGACGTTATTGGTATAAAAACGGTATATTCTGGCCCGGGGTAATCGCTTTTACGGTGGGAATTATTTGTTCGCTGATATTTTCGAATACGTCCACTTTCGCTAGCCCTATAATGACGCACATTCTGGGCTGGGGGGATCTGAGCCTCGAGGCAGGTATCATCTCGGCGGGCCTGATTTATTGGGTGATGGCCAGAGCGCATTATAAATCTGGCGAGTTTGTTGTGGCACATGGATAAGCGCAGTGCGAGGGAGCGGCGATCGCCTCATTCTAATGTTACCCTTGACGCGGGAGGGAGTGGGCGTTCCAGACATGTGCAACAGAGAGGCAACAGGTGGACCATGACGAAAACTATGTTCGTAAAAATAACGGCAACGATGTGTTCCGGGCTGGTGCTTTCAGCACTTACATCCCGACTGGCATTCGCGGTGAACGGGCCGGCGCCGATCAAATACAATTTCGGCCAACTAGGCGAATACAGCATCAGCGGTGGAGTTGACGGATACGGAACGCTTTACAACAATGGTGCTGGAAATCTGTTCAACCAGAATCCCCAGAACGTTTCGGTCGGTCTGACCAATGCCTTGGTCACGCTTCAGAAAATCTCGGGGCTGGTACAGTTTACATTTGAGGCTGGGGAATACACATTTCCGATTCTCGGCTCGAAATCCTTCGAATATCCAACTGGATCGCCCCAGAACGCCTATAACTTCCTAGGCACGCCGGTGCTGCAGGGCTACGTGACATTGGTTCCAAGCCCGGATTTCTCAATTTCCGCCGGCATCATCCCAACAGTCGAAGGGCTTGAATCCGGCCAGGACTGGAACAATTCTAATTTCTTTTTGTCTCAGCTTGCTAATATGGAAATCACGTCCGAACGGGGAGTCGAGGCGACTCTGACCCATGGTCCGGCAATTCTAACTGTGCAGTTGGACGATGGTTATTTCTCAAAGCGTTTCAATAATTTTCAAGGCGCGCTTACGTATAATCTGAATTCGACCGATTACCTCTACCTTTACGGCTCAAATACTTTCGGCACCACCGATTTCACCAACGTGACCAACGGATTTCCCGAGGTCAACAGCAACATGATCGGCGGTGGGTTCAACGCCACGTTCGGCAAACTTAACATCATTCCCTACGTCCAGTATCAGTGGCTGCCGAAGAGCGGGCGGGTCGGCAACGTCAAAACCTACAACAACATCGCTTTCGCCGTGTCCGCCGATTACCAGTTCAACACGCTGTGGTCTCTGGGCAGCCAGCTGAGCTATGTGAGCACCAATACCAACAAGCAGAATATCGGCAACGCCATCACTTTCGGCAACTGGATGGGATATGGTGCGACTGGACCCGGGGCGATTGGCCCCGGCGCGTCCATGCTCGGATTGCAGCTGACGCCGACCTGGCAATATAAGCAGCTCTTCGTGCGCACTACGTTTGCCTATTCTCACCTGTCAAGCTACCTCTCGGGCTTCGCTTACGGCATTAATGGCAACAAGCCTGACATGTTTGCGGGCATTTTGGAAGCAGGCCTGTTATTTTAATACCGATCGAACAAAAAGTGCAAGAACTAGCGGCATGGCGGGGTGAAATGGAAGGTCTAGTGTGCCGTCTCTGAAATATCTAGCCATAAGCCCCTAAAGGTGATTCTCTGATCGCCGAAGATCTCGGAGGGTGTCAGGATGGCGTGGGGACAGGCGGTTCGGATCGAGTTGAGTGACGAGGAGCGCATTGAACTTCAGACGCGCATCCGACGGCGCAAAATCGCTCGCGGGGACGCAATGCGCGCCGAGATTATACTGCTGGCCGCCGACGGCATGAGCAATCTCGGGATCGCCGAGAAACTCCGGATCACGCGGGTAACGGTGGCGACCTGGCGGACGCGGTTTGCCGCGAAGCGTCTGGATGGCCTGCTCGACGAACCTCGCCCCGGCGCGCCGCGCAAGATCGGCGATGACAAGATTGCCGAGGTGATAACGACGACGCTGGAGAAGCTGCCCGCGGCGGCGACGCACTGGAGCACTCGGTCGATGGCGCGGGCGTCCGGACTGGCACCATCGACCGTGCATCGCATCTGGCGGGCCTTCTCTCTGCAGCCTCATCGAAGCGAGACATTCAAGCCCGAGTTGGACAGTGGGTGGGGAACGGACGGGGAACGAATGGATATAAGGCATTGATATATAATCGGCGACATTTGGACGCGAAAAATGTGTAGTAACAACATTTTTGGCTGAATGGCGGTTTTTTGTTGAATTCGGCATGGTTCTGCCGTCACAACATCAGCATGTTCGTCGTCGAGAGAGTCGCCCGCGGCCACAGCTATCTCTACCTCGTCGAAAGCGTCCGCGTGGGCAAATCCGTCCGCCAGCGCACCATCAAACCCCTCGGTCGCAAGGATGTCCTCGCCGCATCCGGCGAACTCGACAGGCTCGTCGCCTCCATCGCACGGCACGCCGAACGTTCCATCATCCTCTCCGATATCGATGCCGGCCGGATCGCCGCCCACAGGATCGGTGCCCCCCTGCTGTTCGGCCGCCTCTGGGACCGGCTCGGCATCGGCGAGGTGCTGAACCATCTCCTCAAAGGCCGTCAGTTCGGCTTTGCCGTCGAACGCTGCCGCGCGACAATCAGCGTGAGAATCCGCGACAATCAGGGTGAGAATCCGGGGCTGGGGGCTGTGAGGGCGTAGCCCGAGCAGGCCCCAGCCCCGGAGCGGGTTGTTTTGTCCTGTCTGGCTGACCGTGACCGGCTGGTAGGGGTTGGCTCCACCGATGGAGCCGCAGCCTTGCCTGGTCGCCCGATCACCGTTCAGCAGAAGAGATTGTTCATGAGATTTCGGACCGAGGGGGACGCCCCGCAGCAAGCTGCCGCCAAGGCGGGGTTCAGCACAGCCACTGCCTATCGTCTCGAAGCCGGGGCGGATCGCCCACCATTACCAGCGGCCCCCCGCGGTCGCCGGCGGCCTGACCCGCTTATCGCGGTCTGGGACAGCGAGATTGTACCGATGCTGGCGGCGGCGCCGGGGTTGCGCGCCGTGGCAATCCTGGAGGAGCTGGGGCGACGGCATCCAGAGATCGGCGTGGGTGTGCGGCGTACCCTTGAACGCAGGATCAAGCTCTGGCGCGGCCTGCACGGCCCAGCTCAAGATGTTATCTTCCGCCAGGTGCATCCGCCCGGCGAACTCGGCCTCTCGGATTTCACCGATCTGACACCGCTGGGCGTGATCATCGCCGGCCACCCCCTCGATCATCGCCTGTATCATTTCCGGCTCGCCCATTCCGGCTTCGAGCACGGCCATGTCATCCTGGGTGGGGAGAGCTATCCCGCACTGGCCGAGGGGCTGCAGAACGCGCTCTTCGCCCTGGGGGGCGCGCCGCTGAAGCACCGCACCGACAGCCTGTCCGCCGCCTTCCGCAATCTCGACCGGGCCACGATCGACGATCTGACGACCCGCTATGCCGCACTCTGCGCCCATTTCGGCATGGAACCGACGCGCAACAATACCGGTATCGCCCATGAGAATGGCGTGATCGAGAGCGCCCATGGCCATGCCAAGAAGGCAATCGAGGATGCGCTGCTGCTGCGCGGTAGTCCCGCCTTCACGGATCTTCCAGCCTATCGCCGGTTCATCGACGAGATTTTCGCCCGCCACAATGCCCGCCGCGGCAAGCTCATCGCGATCGAGCGTAATGCCCTGCAGGCGCTGCCGGAGGCCCGAGCCGTCGATTACGAGGAGACCCTGGTGCAGGTCACTTCCTCCAGCGGTTTCGTCTTGCGGAAAGTCTTCTACTCGGTGCCCGCCCGCCTGATCGGCCAACGCCTGCGCATTCGGCTCTATGACGATCGCCTCGAATGTTTCCTTGGCGGCAGTCCTGTCCTCAACCTGGTGCGCGGCCGGGCCGATCATGCCACCGGCAAGCATGGTCACGTCATCGACTACCGCCATGTGATCCATGCTCTGCGCCGCAAACCCATGGCGCTGCGCAACCTCGTCTATCGCGATCAGCTCTTTCCCCGCCCCGCCTATGCCCGCGCCTGGCAGGCCCTGACCGCGCGTCGTGCCGACAAGACCGCCTGCAAGATCACCGTCGAATTGCTCGCCCTCGCGCATGAGGCGGGGTGCGAGGCCGAACTCGCCGCAGTCCTCGATGCTGAACTCGATGCCGGTCGGCTCCCAAATCTCGACACCTTGCGCGAGCGCTTCCGTCCCACCAGTGCCGCAGTTCCAAAAATCACGATCCAGTCGGTGCCGCTCAATCTCTATAGCCAACTCGGTACGATCAGTCGTGGAGATGCAGCATGAGCAAAGCTCCTGCCGCCGATGCCGCACGTCTCGCCTTTCTCCTCAACGAACTTCGCCTGCCCAGCATCAAGCATCTCTGGCCCGATCTCGCCGCCCAGGCCGACAAGGAAGCCTGGCCTGCCGCACGCTTCCTGGCAGCGCTCGCCGAACACGAACTGGCCGACCGCGATCGGCGCCGCCTCGAACGCCATCTCCTCGAAGCTCATCTGCCGATCGGCAAAACACTCGACAATTTCGACTTCAACGCCGTGCCGGTCATCAGCAAGGCCCACATCACCGCTCTCGCCTCCGGCAATGCCTCAGGGCTGTTCAACGCTTTGGGATAGTAATGAGTGCGAGGAGGTGTTTGAGTCCGGCGAGAGCTGCGCGGTAGCGGTCTTGGCTGAGGGTGCTGGCGGTGGCTTTGCTGTTCATGAGGATGTTGAAGGCGAAGCTGCGCAATCGGGCGATGACGCCAGGGTTGGTTCGGATCCGGGATCGATCCTCGGCGAAGGTGACGTCTCGGACATAGTGGGAGGAATTTTCGATGCCCCAATGTGCGCGGATGGCCTTGGCGGCGATGGCGGCGGTGAGCGATGTGTTGGCGACGTAGAAGGCAATGTCGTGTGTCAGCTTGAGCAGGCCGGTTTCGGGATTGCGGGTGGCGATTGCGCGCTCGACCTGAATGATGGCGGCGACAAGGGGAAGCCATTCGGTGCCGGCGAGCGCGCTGGCGGGATCGAAGACGGAGACGGTGCGGGTTTCGTCACGATTGCGGCCGCGGTCGCGGGTCTGGAAGACGTCGTATGGGGCGCTCGATGTGGCGATATGGTGGATCGCCTGCTTCAGCGTCGGTTGATTGTCCTTGACCTGGACGATGAGGTTGATGTTGCCCGCCTGGGCGACGTTGAAGGCTTTTTTTGGCAGTGCAGGGCATCCAGGGTGACGATTGTGTCCTTGGCGATGCCCAGTTCGGCGAGCAGCGCCTGGGCGGCGGGGATTTCGCTGGATTTCTCGCCGATCTCGACATGAGCGAGCACCAGCTTGGTGTCGGTGGCGAAGGCGCTGAGCACATGAGCCGCGGTGCGGTCATGGAACCTGTCGAAACTGCCGCGCAGGGTCTTGCCGTCGAGCGCAATGCTGGCCGTGCCGGGCTTGGTCCTGGCCGCCTGCAGCAGTGCCGCGTGGCGTCGGAATGCGGCCTCCACCGCGCCCGGGTCGAGCCCCTGGAGGATGTCCCATAATCACAGACCCAGTCGCGCCGCAAGCCCCATGTATGGACACAAACAAAATACAGAAAAACAGCGCTACGCGAGGCAATCCGCCATGTTCAGGTCATTCTGAAGTAAAAACTTCCGTTTACAACATAATCGGCCGCAATTGGACGACTCGTCGACCTCATCACACCCGCAGGATACCAAAACATGTTCGTCGCAGCCGGATATGATCCAATATGATTGGCTACCGCTAACGTGGAACAATACTGCCGAAACGTCAATAAGTTGAGAGAAATTCAACGACAAAATGAGAATATATCATTTGACCGTAGCTTTTTGATGGATCATTTATAATCAGGCACGACGCCGAAGATGAAAATTTTTAATGGAGAAAACGAACATGGAAAGTATAAAAAGTTTAGATATTGAACGAGATCGGCTACAAAGTTTTGTGAATAATGGTCAAAAGGTGCAGCCGACTTTCTCCGCTGAGGAAATGACTAGGCGTCTGGCCGCCATCCGCACTCATATGGCGGCGATTCAAATCGACGCAGCATTATTCACATCATATCACAATATCTGCTATTATTCTGATTTCTTATATTGTTATTTTGGTCGCCGCTACGGCCTTCTGGTTGACCACAATCAATCGACCAGTATTTCGGCCGGCATTGATGGTGGCCAGCCTTGGCGCCGTACTTTTGGCGGCAATGTCACCTACACCGACTGGCAGAAAGACAATTACTTCCACGCTGTCCGCCAGCTTGTGAACGGCGTCAAGCGCCTCGGCATCGAGTTCGATCATATCAATATCGACACGCTTAATCTCCTGAAATCCGAATTTCCTGGCATCGAGTTCATCGATATCGCCTATCCCGCCCAGCGCCTGCGCATGATCAAATCCCCCGAAGAGATCGATCATATCACGAAAATGACTAGGATCGCCGACATCGGCGGCGCGGCCTGCGTCGAAGCCGCCAAGGTCGGCGTGCCCGAACACGAGGTGGCGCTGCACTCGACCGCCACCATGGTGCGCGAAATCGCTAAGACCTGGCCGCACGGCGAACTGCTCGACACCTGGACCTGGTTCCAGTCCGGCATCAACACCGATGGCGCGCACAACCCCGTCACCAGCCGCAAAATCGAGCGCGGCGACATTCTCAGCCTCAACTGCTTCCCCATGGTGGCTGGTTATTATGTCGCGCTCGAGCGCACGCTGTTCGCCGAGACCGCGACCGATGAAAATCTCCACCTGTGGGAGTTCAACTGCAAGGTTCACGACCGCGGCAAGCAACTTCTGGTTCCCGGCAATAGCTGCGCGCAAGTCGCGCGTGAGCTTAACGAGATGTATGCGGCCGAAGGGCTGCTGCAATACCGCTCCTTCGGCTATGGTCATTCGTTCGGCGTACTCTGCCATTATTACGGCCGCGAAGGCGCGCTCGAGCTGCGCGAGGATTGCGAGACCGTGCTCGAGCCCGGCATGGTCGTCTCCATGGAGCCGATGATCACCATCCCCGAAGGCATGGCGGGCGCCGGCGGCTACCGCGAGCACGACATCCTCGTCATCACCGAAGAGGGCAACCGCAACATCACCGGGTTCCCCTATGGCCCCGAGCATCTCATCGTGAGGTGACCTCCGCCGTGTGGCGCGGGAAATTCCGCCCGCGCCACCGGCATTTTTTTGAAATCAAACAAACATCGGCGGGAAGGGGATGTGCTAGTGACCACCAGAGAGGAAATTATGTCGGCGCAAGCTGCTAGCTATCAGGACGTGAGGTCGTTCTTCGATCTTGACCTCGCGCAAACCGATGCCGAGATTACCCGCGCGCTGGTCCATGAGCTCAACCGCCAACGTCACGGGCTTGAACTGATCGCCAGCGAAAACATCGTCTCGCGGGCGGTGTTGCAGGCCCAGGGCAGTGTACTCACCAACAAATACGCCGAGGGCTATCCCGGCAAGCGCTATTATGGCGGCTGCGAATATGCCGATGTCGTCGAGCAGTTGGCCATCGACCGCGCCAGGCAGCTTTTTGGCTGCGGCTTCGCCAATGTTCAGCCGCATTCAGGCGCCCAGGCCAATGGCGCGGTGCTGTTCGCGCTGCTCCAGCCGGGCGATACCATCATGGGCATGAGCCTCGCCCATGGCGGCCATCTCACCCATGGCGCCGCGCCCACGCTTTCTGGCAAATGGCTGCATGCCGTGCAATATGGCGTGAACCCCGAAACCCAGACCATCGACTACGACCAGGTGGCGGCGCTGGCGCGTGAGCACCGCCCGAAGCTGATCATTGCCGGTGGCTCAGCCATTCCCCGCGTCATCGATTTCGCCCGCTTCCGGGCTATTGCTGATGAGGTTGGCGCGTATCTGATGGTCGATATCGCCCATATCGCTGGCCTGGTGGCGGCGCGTGTGCATCCCAGTCCGTTCCCGCACGCGCATGTGGCCACCAGCACCACGCATAAAACATTGCGCGGCCCCCGCGGCGGCCTCATCCTCACCAACGACGAGGCGCTGGCCAAGAAGTTCAACTCGGCGGTGTTCCCTGGCCTGCAGGGCGGCCCGTTGGAACACGTGATCGCAGCCAAGGCGGTGGCCTTTGGCGAGGCGCTGAGCCCCAAATTCAAGACCTACGCGCAGGCAGTGGTCGCCAATGCCGCCGTGCTGGCCGACCGTCTAGCCGGCAATGGCTGCGGCATCGTCTCCGGCGGCACCGACACGCATCTCGTGCTCGTGGATTTGCGGCCCAAGGGGCTGACCGGCAAGGCGACGGAGCAGGCGCTCGACCGCGCTGGCATCACCTGCAACAAGAACAGCATCCCGTTCGATCCGGAGAAGCCGATGATCACGTCCGGCATCCGCCTGGGCACGCCGGCCTGCACCACACGCGGCTTCGGCACCGCTGAGTTCGTGCAGGTCGCGGACCTGATCGTGGAAATGCTCGACGTCATCGGCAAGCCTGCCGAGGATGCCGTAACCGCGGAGGTGCGGCAGAAGGTCAACACGCTGTGTGAAGCCTTCCCGCTTTATCCGTCGCTCAGCTGAGAGACCCCTGCGGCAGCGGGATTTCCAAAACCAACACAAATCAACCCGAAGCTTAAGGCGTCATCATCTCATGCAACGCTACTCCGCTCTCGCGCTGATCAAGCAGTCGCTGAACGGCCATAAAGGCTGGAAGCCTCAATGGCGCGATCCCGAACCCAAATCGTCTTACGACGTGATCATCATCGGTGGTGGTGGTCACGGCCTCGGCGCCGCCTATTACCTGGCCAAGAAGCATGGCATCCGCAATGTCGCGGTGCTGGAGAAGGGCTGGATCGGTGGCGGCAATACCGGCCGCAACACCACCATCATCCGCTCGAACTATCTGTTCGACGAGAGCGCCGCGCTCTACGATCACGCGCTGCAGATGTGGGAGGGCCTGTCGCAGGACCTCAACTACAACGTCATGTTCTCGCAGCGCGGCGTGCTGATGGTGGCGCATAACGTACACGACGAGCAGAGCTTTAAGCGCCACGTTTATGCCAACCGCCTGAACGGCGTTGACAATGAATGGCTGACGCCGGAACAGGCCAAAGCCTTCTGCCCGCCGCTGAACATCGCACCCGGCATGCGCCATGCCGTCACCGGCGCGGCGCTGCAGCGCCGGGCGGGCACGGCCCGTCACGATGCCGTGGCCTGGGGTTACGCCCGCGGCGCCGACGCGCTGGGGGTCGACATCGTCCAGAATTGCGAGGTCATCGGCATTGAGCGCGACGCCACCGGCCGCGTTACGGGTGTGCAAACCACGCGCGGGCGCATCGGCGCGGGCAAGATCGGCGTCAGCGCCGCGGGCAGCACCTCGTTGGTGATGGAGATGGCCGGGCTGCGCATGCCGCTGGAGAGCTATCCGCTGCAGGCGCTGGTGTCGGAGCCGGTGAAGCCGGTCTTCCCCTGCGTGGTGATGTCCAACACCATCCACGCCTATATCAGTCAGTCGGACAAGGGCGAGCTGGTGATCGGCGCGGGTACGGATTCCTATGTCTCCTATAGCCAGCGCGGCGCACTGCATATTCCGATGCACACGCTGGAGGCGATCTGCGAACTGTTCCCGATCTTCCGCCGTATGCGGATGATGCGCAACTGGGGTGGCATCGTCGATGTCACGCCGGACCGCTCGCCGATTTTGGGCAAGACCCCGGTGCCAGGCCTGTATGTGAATTGCGGTTGGGGCACGGGAGGCTTCAAGGCCACCCCAGGCTCGGCGGATCTGCTCGCCTACACCATCGCCAAGGACGAGCCGCACCCGATCAACGCCCCATTCAATCTCGAGCGCTTTGGCGCCGGCCGGCTGATAGACGAAGCCGCCGCCGCCGCGGTCGCCCATTGAAGGACGCGAGGCAATGCTCCTAATTCCATGCCCCTATTGCGGCAACCGCCCCGAAATCGAGTTCGCCTATGGCGGCGAGGCGCATGTCGTGCGCGCCGCCGATCCTCGCAAGGAGGACGACGCGGCCTGGACCGAGTTCCTCTATTTCCGGAAGAACCCGCGCGGCGACCATGCCGAGCGCTGGCGCCACGCGTTTGGCTGCGGCCGCTTCTTCAACGTCAAGCGGAACACCTACACTGACCAAATCGAGGCGAGTTATCGCATCGGGGAGACGCTCCCATGACGCAGCCCTACCGGCTTTCCGCAGGCGGCCGGATCGACCGCGCCCGCACGCTCACCTTCAACTTCGACGGCAAGCGCTACACCGGCCATCCCGGTGACACGCTCGCCTCGGCCCTGCTCGCCAATGGCGTGCATCTCGTTGGCCGTTCGTTCAAATATCACCGCCCCCGCGGCATCCTCACCGCTGGCGGCGAGGAACCCAACGCGCTGGTCGGCGTCGGGCGCGATGACGCGCATTTCACGCCCAATCTACGCGCCACCCAGGTCGAGCTCTATGATGGCCTGACCTCCGAGAGCCAGAATCGCGCGCCCTCGCTGGAGCGTGATTACGGCGCGATCAACGATGTGTTCTGGCGCTTCCTCCCGGCCGGGTTCTACTACAAGACCTTCATGTGGCCGCGGAAGGCGTGGACGAAATTTTTCGAGCCGCGCATCCGCGAGATGGCCGGCCTCGGCCGCTCCCCCCAAACCCCGGATGCCGCTCGCTACGCCCAACGCTTCGCGCATTGCGACTTGCTGGTGGTCGGCACAGGCCCAGCGGGCCTCGCCGCCGCCCTAGCCGCCGCCAAGACCGGCGCGCGGGTGATCCTGTGCGATGAGCAATCCGAGGCAGGCGGATCGCTACTGGCCGAGCCCGACGCGCAGATCGACGGCCTGCCCGCCACCGAATGGCTGAAGACCGCGCTGGCCCAGCTCGCCGCCTATCCGCAGGTGAAGCTGCTCACCCGCACCACCGCCTTCGGCTACTTTCCGCACAACATGATCGGCCTCGCCCAGGCGCTGACCGACCACGAGGGCGAGCGCAGCGACGCGCAGCCGCGCGGCCGGTTGTGGCAGGTGCGCGCCAAGCGCGTGGTCATCGCCACGGGCGCCATCGAGCGGCCGCTGGTGTTCCCGGATAATGACCGGCCCGGCATCATGCTAGCGGAGGCCGCGCGCCTCTACCTGGAGCGCTACGGCGTGCTGCCCGGCGGCCGGGCGCTGATCTTCACCGCGCATGATGGCGCCTACCGCACGGCGCTGGCGCTGCACCGCGTCGGCTGCGCGATCGCCGGCATAGTCGATCTGCGGCCGAATGCGGGCGGGCCCTGGGTGGCCGCCGCGCAAAAGGCGGGGCTGGCCATATACCCGGCCTCGACCATCGCCACCACGGATGGGCGCCTGCGCATCACCGGCGCCACCATCAAGCCGATCGCCGGCGGCAGCGGGCAGCGCGTGAGCTGCGACACGCTGCTGATGTCGGGCGGCTTCACGCCAAGCGTGCATCTGTTCTCGCAAAGCCGCGGCAAGCTGGTGTTTGATGCCACGCTGGACGCCTTCCTCCCCGGCGCGCCGGCCGAGGCATGCAGCGTCGCCGGCAGCGCCGCGGGTGTGCCGTCTCTGGCCGAGGTTCTCGCCTCGGGCGCCGAGGCGGGCGCCGTCGCCGCGGGTAGCAGCGCTGTCAGCTATCAGGTGACCAACGCGCCGGTGGCGCAAGGCGGCTTCATCGGCGCCGTGCCCTATCATGGCGATCCCGGTTCGGTCCGCGCCTTCCTCGACTACCAGAACGACGTCACCGCCAAGGACATCGCGCTGGCGATGCGCGAGGGCATGAAGTCGGTCGAGCATGTCAAGCGCTTCACCACCAACGGCATGGCCACCGATCAGGGCAAGCTGTCGAACATGAACGCGCTCGGGATCATGTCGCCCGTGTTGGGCAAGCCGGTCCCCGCGATCGGCACCACCACCTTCCGCATGCCTTATACGCCGGTACCGTTCGGCTATTTCGCGGGCTATGCGCGCGGGGAACTCTTCGAGCCCGAGCGCCGCACCGCGATCCATAGCTGGGCCGAGGCCCAGGGCGCGGTGTTCGAGGATGTCAGCCTGTGGAAGCGCGCCCGATACTTCCCGCGCGGCACCGAGGACATGCACAAGGCGGTGGCGCGCGAATGCCGCGCCGTGCGCAACGGGGTTGGCATTTTCGATGCCTCCACCCTGGGCAAGATCGAGGTTGTCGGCCCCGATGCCGCCGAGTTCCTCAACCGCATGTACATCAACGCCTGGACCAAGCTGCAGCCCGGCAAGCTGCGCTACGGCATCCTGCTGCGCGAGGACGGCTTCGTCATCGATGACGGCGTGATCGGCCGCATCACCGATACGCGGTTCCATGTCACCACCACCACCGGCGGCGCGGCCCGCGTGCTGACGATGATGGAGGATTACCTGCAGACCGAGTTCCCCGAACTCAATGTCTGGCTGACCTCGACCACCGAGCAATACGCGGTGATCGCGGTGCAGGGGCCGATGGCGCGCAAGGTCGTGGCGCCGCTGATCACGGGGGCGGATCTCTCTGCCGAGGCGCTGCCGCATATGAGCATGGTGGAATGCAAGATTGCCGGTGTCCCGGCCCGCCTGTTCCGCGTCAGCTTCACCGGCGAGTTCGGCTTCGAGATCAACGTGCCCGCCGATTACGGCCGCGCCGTGTGGGAGGCGCTGATGGCCAGCGGCAAGCCGTATGACATCACGCCTTATGGCACCGAGACTATGCACGTGCTGCGCGCCGAGAAGGGCTACATAATCGTCGGCCAGGAGACGGACGGCACTGTGACCCCGGATGATGTCGGCTATGCCGGCATGATCGGCAAGGCCAAGCCGGATTTTGTCGGCAAACGCGCTCTGGCCCGCAAGGCCTTTGCCGAGCAGACGAACCGCAAGCAGCTCGTTGGCCTGCTCACCGACGACCCCGCGCTCGTGCTCGACGAGGGCGCGCATATCGTCGCCGATCCCGCGCAGCCCAAGCCGATGACGATGCTTGGCCACATCACCTCCGCGTATTGGAGCGAGACGCTTGGCCGTTCTGTCGCCCTGGCACTGCTGCGCGATGGTCGGGCGCGTACCGGCGAGCAGCTCTACGTGCCGCTCGCGGCCGGCAATGCCCGCGTCAGCGTCGTCTCGCCCGTCTTCTATGATCCGGAAGGAACCAGACTCAATGGATAATCTTGCTGAGAAGGCCTCGCTGTCGCGGCTCTTCGCGCTCAGCGGCCAGGGTGGCGACCGGCGCTGCCGCCCTGTCACCGAGGGCGCCCGCTTCTCGCTGCGCGTGAAGCAAGCTTCGGTCGGCGCGGCGGGCGAAGCCCTGGGCCTAGACCTCACCGGGCCGATCAACCGCGCGGTCAGTGCGGGCCAGCGCACCGCGCTACGCCTCGGCCCCGATGAGTGGCTGCTGCTGCTCGCGGAGGTCGACGCCGCCAGCGTCGCCGTCAGCCTGGCGCAACGGCTGACCGACGAGTTCTATTCGCTCGCCGATATCAGCCACCGGCAGACGGGCATCGCGCTCGAGGGCGCGGCGGTCATCGACCTCCTCAACGGCGGTTGCCCGCTTGACCTCGACCTCGCCGCCTTCCCGGTCGGCATGGCCACGCGCACCATCTTCTTCAAGGTCGAGATCGTGCTGTGGCGCCAGGATACGGCGCGCTTCCACATGGAAGTCTGGCGGTCCTTCGCGCCCTATGCGTGGTCGCTGCTGGCCAATGTCGGCCGTGAATACGCGGATTAGCCGATGATCAGCGCCTTTGATCTGTTCAAGATCGGCATAGGTCCCTCCTCGTCGCACACGGTCGGACCGATGCGCGCCGCCCATCTCTTCATGGGCGGGCTAAGGCAGGCCGGGCAGCTTGCCCTCGTCGCCCGGCTGCGGGTGACGCTGTACGGCTCGCTGGCATGGACGGGCAAAGGCCACGCCACGGACAAAGCCGTGATCCTCGGGCTGGCGGGTGAATTGCCGGAGACGGTTGATCCCGACCATGCCGACGCGCTGGTGGCGAGTATCGCGGCGCGCGGCGCGCTCAACCTGGCACGCCGGGACATCGCCTTCGCCCCGGCCGAGGACATCGTGTTCGATCGCGAGACCACGCCCCTGCGCCACCCCAACACCCTCGCGTTCGAGGCGTTCGATGCCGCCGGAGCCTTGCTCACCGCCGAGCGCTGGTGCTCGATTGGCGGCGGCTTCGTCACCCGTGAGGATGATCCCGCCGATCTCGGCGCGATCACCACGCAGGTGCCCTATCCCTTCGCCAACGCCATCGATCTGCTGCGCATCGGCCAGGAGACCGGGCTGACGATCGCCGAAATCGTGCGCTCCAACGAGGCAGCCCTCCGCCCCCCCGTCGAAGTGCTGGCACATGTAGACCGCGTTATCGCCACCATGATGGCGGCCATCGACCGCGGCATGCAGGCCGAAGGCGCGCTCCCTGGTTCGCTCAAAGTCCGACGCCGGGCGCGCGCGCTGCGCATGCGACTGGAAGCCGATACAAGCCGCAACGACCTCGCGCCGCACGAGACAATGGACTGGGTTAGCCTGTTTGCGATGGCCGTGAACGAGGAGAACGCCGCCGGCGGCCGAATCGTCACCGCCCCCACCAACGGTGCGGCGGGCGTCATTCCCGCAGTCCTGCGGTATTATATCGAGATGTGCCCCGGTGCCTCACATGAGGGCATGCGCAACTTCATCTTCACCGCAACCGCTATCGGCAGCCTGTTCAAGACCAATGCCTCAATCTCCGGCGCCGAGGTCGGCTGCCAAGGCGAGGTTGGCGTCGCCTCCTCGATGGCCGCGGCCGGGCTGGCGGCGGTGCGTGGCTGCACCAACACGCAGGTCGAAAACGCCGCCGAAATCGCCATGGAACACCATCTGGGCATGACCTGTGACCCCGTCGGCGGGCTGGTGCAGATCCCGTGCATCGAGCGCAACGCCTTTGGCGCCATTAAGGCAATCAGCGCCGCCTCGCTCGCCAAGCGAGGCGATGGCAAGCATCTGGTCTCGCTCGACCAAGTGATAGCCACCATGCGGCAGACCGGGGCCGATATGAACAGCAAGTATAAGGAGACCTCGCTGGGTGGCCTCGCCACTAATTTTATCGAGTGCTGAAACCGCATGGGCGCGCCAAAACAACCAAGACATGTCATGCGGTGTGTCCACCTCCTTGACCAAAGCGGGCAGCATGTTGCGCCTCGCCGGACTAGGCCGCGGCCAAACAGGGCAGTGCCGCTTCGGCTAGGAAGCGTGGACAAACCTGAACCAGAGGCGGATTGAGGCGAGGAGAGTGAAACCTAGGAAGCTGCTGGCGGTTTGGTCGTATCTGGTGGCGATCCGGCGGCTATTCTTGAGTTTGTTGAAGCAGCGCTCGATGCGATTTCGTAGTGCGTAGAGGGGGCGGTCGACGGAATGCTGGATGCGACGGTTTCTCTTGGTCGGGATTTCGGGGATTGTTCCGCGGTCGCGTGCGTCCTGCCTGATCGCGTCGCTGTCATATCCCCGATCAGCCAGCAGGATGCCGGGATCACTGTCGCGCTCATCCATCAGGTCGGCATAAGCCGTGCTGTCGTGAGCCTCGCCGGGGCTCAGGATGATGCCTATGGGCAGCCCCTCGGCGTTGGCTCGGAGATGGATTCTGGTCGAGAGGCCACCTCGAGAACGGCCAAGAGCCTGGCTCTGAGTCCCCTTTTTAAGCCGGCGGCGCAATGGTGCGCCCGGACGATGGTGCTGTCGATCATTTGCAAGGCATCCGCCGGCCCGCCGCTATCGACCAGGGCTTCGAGCATCACGTCCCAGATCCCGCTCACGGTCCAGCGCCTGAACTGTCGGTGCACCGAATTCCATCTTCCAAGTTCCGTCGGCAGATCCCGCCACGGCGCGCCGGTCCGAGCAATCCAGAAAATCGCGTCCAGCACGCGGCGATGGTCGGCCGCCGGTCGGCCGCCTGCCGCTCCTGGCTCAGCCAGAAACGGCCTGAAAAACGCCCATTCCTCGTCGCTCATTAATCCACGAACCAACGCTGACCTCCATCCCAGAAGTCAGCGTCGAATCACATCTAACCGCGTCGTGGGAATCCCTCCGTGCGGTTTGTCCACGCTTCCTAGCCCGAAAATGCGAACGGATTTGAACGAAATGAACAGGATATGACGGCGGGAAAATATTGGAACTGCCTGGACGACCTGTCGCTGGAGGCAACTACCCGCGACCTCTCGCACCTCACGGCGATCGCCTCCCGTTTTGTGCCAGGCACTGTCATCGGCATTCCCTATCTGGCCAACGAGTCCGATGCCGACCGGCTCCACGCAGCGGCGACCATCCGCAGACTGGGCTTCATGCCCATGCCGCATCTCGCCGCGCGCCGCCTGCCCAGCCGCGACGCTTTCGCGCGATTGCTCACCGGCTGGGCGAAGGCCAAGGTCGAGCGGCTGCTCGTGTTGGCGGGCGATTGCGCGTGCCCCGAAGGACCGTTCGCTGACGCCCTGGCGCTGCTCGAGACCGGCCTACTCCCGAGCCATGGCATCCGCGATGTGGTGATTGCGGGCTATCCCGAAGGCCACCGCCAGATCCCGAACCCGCGCCTAGCGCGGGCGATGCGCGACAAACTTACCGCCATCGCGGCGCAGGGACTGGCTGCCGAAATCACCACGCAATTCTGCTTCTCCGCCGAACATCTGCTCGCCTGGCTGGATGAGCTGCGCGCTGGCGGCATCACCGCGCCCGTCCGTCTCGGTATTCCGGGGCCGGCCAATTTGCGGATTTTGCTGCGCTATGCGGCATTGTGCGGCGTCGGCGCCTCGGCCACCGTCCTCGCCCGCTATGGATTCTCTCTGACCAGGCTACGCAGCCATGCCGCGCCCGACCAACTCGTGAGCGCGCTGGCTTGCGGCGTTGCGCCCGTGCGCCACGGACCAGTTTTCGCGCATTTCTATCCTTTCGGCGGTATGTTGAGACTCGCCACCTGGCTGGAGCGGCAACGGTTCATGCATGACGCCCTCGTCAGGGTGGGACTGCCATGACCATATTCTACACGCTCAGCTTCTCCTACCCCGACCGCGCGGGCATCATCGCCGAGTTCAGCGGAGCGATCTTGGAGCATCGCGGTAATATCCAGGTGCTCAACCAGTTCATTGACCCGGATACCGGCCTTTTCTTCATGCGCATGGTGTTCGTAACCGACTGGCCTCGCACCGAACTGGAACGCACGCTTACCGCGCTGGCCGAACGATTCCAGATGAGATGGGAGTTGAGCACGAATAACGAGCGCCAGCGGGTCCAACTGCTGGTCTCCAAATTCGATCACTGCCTCGCCGACCTGCTCTACCGCACGTATATCGGCGAGCTGGGCATGGAAATTGGTGGCATTGTTTCCAACCATCCCAAAACCGCGCTCAAGGTCACAGATCTCGGCAGTATTCCGTTCTACTTTCTGCCGATGACGGCCGACAGTAGAGCAGCGCAAGAAGCTGAAATTCTCGCACTGGTCAAAGGTCTGAACATCGATCTGGTGATCCTTGCCCGCTACATGCAGATCCCGACAGATGACTTTGTGGCGGCGCTGTCAGGGCGCTGTATCAACATTCATCACAGCTTCCTGCCTAGCTTCAAGGGCGCAAAACCCAACCGCCAGGCCTATGCCAACGGCGTCAAGATGATGGGTGCCACAGCGCATTACGTCACCGCCGCGCTCGACGAAGGCCCGATCATTTACCAGGATGTCGAGACCGTCAGCCACGCCGATATGCCAGAGGATTTGGTGCGCAACGGCCGTAACATCGAGCAGCGCGTCCTCTCACGCGCCGACTTCTGGCACTTCGCCCAGCGCGTCCTCATGAACGGCAACAAAACCGTCGTATTCAGAAACTGATGGAATGACACCTCATGAAAGGCTGGCCGCTGTGTACGCGAACATAATTCGAAGCCGCGTAGCGGCGCAAAGAGCACCGGGATTTCCGATCTTCCGCACGGCCCTTAGCGGCCTGTTAGCAATGTTCGTGGGCATTGGCGTGGCCCGCTTCAGTTTCGCGCCTTTGGTGCCGGCACTCGTCAAAGCGCATTGGTACAGCGCCGCAAGCGCTTTCTGGTTTGCGACCGCAAATCTGGCGGGCTATTTTCTTGGTGTCGCCCTCATCCGGGCATGGCGAGGTTCCTATCCCGCCAAACCGGCGATGGTGTTGGCAATGGCTGTTACCGCTGCAGCCACTTTGTGCTGCGCGTTGAATTGGGGGGCAATGTGGTTCGGGTTCTGGCGGCTGGTGTCGGGACTCACCGGCGGGGTGCTGATGGTTCTCATGTCGTCGGCCATCGTAGGGCGCGTGCCGTCTGCGGCCCGGGGGCGGGTCAGCGGCTTCGCCTTCTCGGGCATGGGCGCGGGTATGGCTTTCAGCTCTCTGGCAATCCCGCATCTGCTTGTCCATGGGCTGGTGTTCACCTGGGCAGCGCTCGGCACAATGTGTGCCGCCGCGACACTGGTCGTGGCCATGATCATGCCGCCTGCACGGATCGAGCTGCTGCATCAGCATGCGACCAAAGGTTTGCCACCGATCGCCGTGGTCTTGGTGGTCGCGGCTTATGCGTTCTCAGCCCTCGGTTTCATGCCGCATATGCTGTTTTGGTCCAGTTTCGTGGCAATCCGTCTGGGGCGCGGAGTCGCCGCAGGAGCTGTAATGGCCGCCTGGATCGGGCTTGCCGCCACGGTCGGACCGCCATTGTTGGGCCGCGCGGCCGACCGTTTCGGCTTTCTGCCAACGCTGGCAGCCGGGTTTGTGGTTATGGGCGCGGCTGTGGCCATTCCCCTGTTCACCGATGCCGAACCGGCGCTGGTCGTTTCGGCGCTCTGCGTGGGGGCGGTGGCGTTAGGAACGGTGATGCTGGTCGCCGGCGCAATCGCGGGGATGGTTTCGCCAGTCCGCCTCTCAGTCGATTGGGGCTTAGCGGCGATGACCTATTCAGCTACGCAGATCACAGCAGCTGCTGTTCTTACACATTTATTTCGAATTAGTCGGAGCTATAACCTCCTGTTCTGTATCGGAGTTGGAGCGGAAATCCTTGGATTTTTATTCATCTTATTGGCGGCTAAATTTACGTCGTCAACGGCATTGTCAAGTTGATCGGATGAGGTGCGAGTAGCTGCTCAACCTGGTAGGTGTGCTGGGGTTCCGTTGAGGGCGTATTTGATAGCGGCATAGGCATCGACGCCTTGACGTGCGGCGGTGCCGACAACGGAGCGAACGCTGGCGAAGAATTCTGCACACCAGTTTGATCGGAAGCTGCCCGTGACCTTACGATAGGTGGCGATGGGGCGAAGTTCGCGTTCCGAACCGTTGTTATCGGCAGCGATCTCGGGGTGATCGAGATATGTGAATAGATGATCACGAACCTTGCCGTATCGTCGGCGCAATCGTCTGCCGTGGCGGTTGATTGGGGCGAGCGCCATGACGGCATCGAGGTCATGGTCGAGGCGACGCCGCCAGGCGCGTCTTGTAGCGTCTGCGAGGGTGCGATGGCGCCGCGCCAGCACGACGGCGCGGAGCAGCAGAGCCTTCATTCTGGGTGCGAAGATCGCATCGCCAGCCTCGATCGCGAATTTGCAGTCCCGGAGTTGGTGGGCGAGGCAAATCTGCCAGTCATCGGCGTGCCCACGCTGGGCGCCATAGACCGAAGTTTTTACTTCAGAATGACCTGAACATGGCGGATTGCCTCGCGTAGCGCTGTTTTTCTGTATTTTGTTTGTGTCCATACATGGGGCTTGCGGCGCGACTGGGTCTGTGATTTGTGTCCATACATGGGGCTTGCGGCGCGACTGGGTCTGTGATTCCCTGCCTTGATGTTCATCGACGTGGTTCCGAATGGCCGATCGGCGCCGGCCGTGCTGTTGCGGGAGAGTTTCCGCGAGGGTCGCAAGGTTCATAAACGCACCATCGCCAATCTGAGCCAGATGCCGCCGGAACTGATCGATGGGCTGCGTGCGCTTCTCGCGGGTGGCGCGGTGGTCGGGGGTGCCGATCAGGCGCTCGAGATCCGGCGCTCGCTGCCGCACGGTCATGTGGCGGCGGCACTCGGGATGATGCGCAAGCTTGAGCTTCCCCGCCTGCTGGGCCGGAGGGCGTCGCGCGAGCGCAATCTCGCCCTGGCGCTGATTGCGGGCCGGGTGATCGCACCGGGCTCGAAGCTCTCGACCCTGCGCGGTCTGACCCCCCAGACCGCGACCTCGAGTCTCGGCGAGATCCTCGAACTCGGCGCCATTGAAGAGCGCGAGATCTACGCCGCACTGGACTGGCTGGGCGCGCAGCAGGGCCGGATCGAGCGGCAGTTTGCAAGGCGCCATCTGCGCGACGGCACGCTGGTGCTCTACGACGTCAGTTCATCCTACCTCGAAGGCCGGCATTGCGAACTGGCACACCACGGATACAGCCGGGATCACCGGCCCGATCGGCCGCAGATCGTCTATGGTCTGCTGTGCGATCGCGAGGGTAGGCCGATCGCGGTGGAAGTGTTCGAAGGCAACACCGCCGATCCGGCGACGATCGCCGCCCAGGTGGAGAAACTCAAGCGGCGGTTCCATCTCGAGCGCGTCGTCCTGGTGGGTGATCGCGGGATGATCACCACGGCGCGGATCCGCGAGACGATCAAACCGGCGGGGCTGGACTGGATCAGCTGCCTGCGCGCGGGGCAGATCCAGGATCTTGCCGAGGGACCGCTGCAGATGTCGCTGTTCGACGAGCGCGATATTGCCGCGATCACGTCGCCCGATTATCCGGGCGAGCGGCTGATCGCCTGTCGCAACGCTGCCCTGGCGACCGAACGACGGCGCAAGCGCGAGGCGCTGCTGGCGGCCACCGAGACGGACCTGGCGCGGATCCGGGATGCCACACGGCGCAAACGCGCCCCCCTTCATGGCGAGGCCGCGATCGGGCTGGCGGTGGGCGCTGTGATCAACCAGCGCAAGATGGCCAAGCATTTCGATCTCACCATCACCGCCAGCCGCTTCGATTTCCAGCGCAACCCCGCCAGCATCGCGCGCGAGGCGGCCCTCGACGGCATCTATGTCATCCGCACCAGTGTGAGCGCGGACGTCATGAGCGAGACCGAAGCCGTGTCAGCCTACAAGGACCTTTCGCGGGTGGAACGGGCGTTCCGGACCCTCAAATCGGTCGATCTCGCGATCCGCCCGGTGCATCACTGGCTCTCGCCGCGGGTGCGTGCCCACGTCTTTCTCTGCATGATGGCCTATTACGTCGAGTGGCATCTGCGCGACGCCCTCAAGCCTCTGCTGTTCCAGGATCACGACCGGCCTGGGGCCGAGGCTGAACGCTCATCGCCGGTTGCCCCCGCATCGACATCCCTGGCCGCCGATCGCAAGCGCGGGCGACGCCGCAACGACCAGAACCTGCCGATTTCAAGCTTTACCGATCTGATGGCGCATCTCGCGACCCAGACCCTGAACACCGCAGCCCTGCCCAAGGCACCGAACGCCACCTTCACCACCCTGGCAAATCCCACACCACTGCAAGCCGCCGCCTTCGACCTGATCGGGATCGCCCCCATGCGTGTCCAGTAAGCGTCAAAATCAGATCAGAAAGTTTATCGATAAATACAGGGAAATTGCATTCAGATTAGTGAAAGCTTCAGTCTAAGTAATATACAAATTCACCCATGCGCCGCCATCCGCACTTCTCATAAAAGCGAGCTGCGCAATAGTTCCCGATAGCGCACGCTAACCAAGCTATTTTCACGCCACTTGTAGCAAAGCTCGATTCTGCATCCTTGATCAATGTGGCGGCAACGCCGGAGCCGCAGGCTTGTGCCGAAACATAGAGTTGATTGAGTTCGTCCTCCTTAAGCATGCACATGCCGGTCATGGCTGCCCCCGCGGCCTTGCTGCCCGGATGTCGCAGAGAGAACCTGCAATGCGATCTTCGAAGTTTCGCAAGGTACACGCTCTGGCCAAAGCCTGCGGGAGAATTTCAGCATGAGCATCTCGCCACCCGTTCAGCCAAAGGCGGGCAAGCGCCAGGACCTCCTCAGGATGAGCCCGCCGTATCTCGACCGCGGTTGCATTCATTGTGACATTTGTCCTTCTCTGATGCCGCGAAACCAGCCAGCTTTTAGCCACTGGAGAGGTTCCGCTTTATCGACGCGAGCCAAATCTTTATCGCCCGATTGAAACTCGAAGAAATTAATAATCCCGTCGATAGAATGCTGCGGATCGCAAGTGTCATTAACGTGTAATACAATAGCATCTTGCAACCCAAGCTTGCGGCGCCTTAAATTTCCAACTGTTTGGGGATTTCCCAATCACAGACCAGCAAGCCCGTTACAGCTCCCGCCAAAGGACGGCGAATGTTAAACAACGGATGAATATATCACTCGGCAATTTTGCACTGATCTGCAAAGCCGGGAAAAAATCCAAGAATAAACATGACGCACTTTTAATTACGTCCACATATTCGAATCCGCTGTTATTTTGTCCTGCCTTCCCCAAGCGTCGTGGCTTCATTGCCACGCATTGCCCGCCGGGTCTCAATCAGCCGCCGCATGGCGTTCGCCAAAAACTCAACCAGCGACTCATTCGCAAAGAGAACCTCATTCACATCGCCGGGGAGACCAATCTCCTTCAAGGCGATCGCGTTTTCGACGGCGCTCCGGATGAATTCGGCTCGATTCTCATCCTCGCCGAGCACCTTATCCAGGCGCTCAACGGTCGAAGCATCCAACCTCAATGTCGTTGCAATCGTCAGTCGCTTAGGTCGTGCCATCTCGCGACGATAAGACAACCTCATTGCTTTCACCAAACAGCCATCTCCGATGTTTTTAGTAGCTACCTTTTATTGACTTTTAAGCAACCTCTTATAAGAATGCAACTCATGCTTGCCGTCACCCGATCTCGCCCTTCTTTCACACGGGAGTCAGGAGCTTGATGATCACCCCGGCCCATTTCCTCGCGCTCGCGAATCGCTGCGCCTCAGAGGTCGCGCCGACAACGCTAGCCGCGGTTGCCGGTGCCGAATCGGGGTTCAACACACTGGCGCTTCACGACAACACGACGCGCCAGAGCATGCGGCCATCGGATGTGCGTAGCGCGATAGCCGTAGCCAGACGGCTGATTGCTGACCGGCATTCAGTTGATCTCGGCCTCATGCAGATCGATAGCGCAAACCTCGCCCGCTTGGGCCTGACGATCGCCACGGCATTCGACGCTTGCGCGTCGGTGCGAGCAGCCGGGAAGCTACTGGCACAGGACTACCAGCTTCCGGCCGGGCAGGGGCGTCAGGCGGCCCTCCTGGCGGCGCTATCGCGCTACAATACGGGGTCAGCCTGGCAAGGCTTCCAAAGCGGTTATGTCAGCCGCGTCGTCTCAACCGCCAAATACCTTGTCCCCGCGATCGACCCCGCAGATAGCGTGGCAGCCTCGGGGGCAAGCGTCGCCAAGTCCGGCCATCCTGCCACCCCCTCAAATTCATCCGCTCCTCTGCGCACACCAGCTTGGGATGTGTTCCCGCACTCGATCGGCCCGGCCGGCTTCGCCGCGGCGCATGCAGTGACGCTTCAGGCGTCCCGCATTTCTGGCCCAACCGGCCCAGCACAACCCTCGAAACAGGAAACTTATGGTGGAACAAATGCTCAATAAGCGGCGCGATGGTGCAGTAAATTCCGCGGCAGGGACAGCTACCAAAATAGGCCGCGGTTCATGGTTACGGCTCGCCGTCATTATGTTGGCCAGCGTCCTCCTGCCTGTCATTGCACATGCGCAGGTCGTCTCAGGTGGCACCAGCCCCACAACCATCATCGACAATATCGCGACATTCATCCTCGGCCCGTTCGGCGAGGGTGTTGCCGTACTCGCCGTGGCCGCAGTCGGCTTCATGTGCTGGACCGGCCGCATGGGCTTCCATGCAATCGGCTGGCTCGCGGCCGGCCTGGTTCTGGTGTTCGGCAGCTCCTACCTCGTGACAACCTTCGTGGGCGGTGGCTGAACCATGAGCGAGAGGCAGCGCGATCCGCTATTTGTCGCCGCGACGAGGCCCGCGCTGTTTCTCGGGCTGCCGATCGAGATGGCCGTGGGGATCATCATGATCGGCGCCATGATCGTCATCTTTGGACACAACCCCTTTTATCTGACGCTGGTGCTGCCGCTCTGGTTCGGGGCGCGCTGGCTCGTTCGCTACGACTACAACGCGCCGCGTGTGGCCTGGCTATGGTTCCGCACCAAGGCCACCGGCGCCGGGGAAAATCAGGCTTGGGGCGGGGCGTCCCCCGCGCCGTTCCCGATGAAGATCCAGAAGGGCAGGGGGATGCGCGATGCCAGGTAATCGAACCAGGGCGGAACGCAGCGCCGAACGCTATTTGCCGTATCTCGGACATGTTCGGCCGGACATCCTGCTCATGGATGACGGCAGCGTTCTCGCCATGGCCGAAATTCCTGGCGCTCCCTATGAGCTGGCGGCCGATGCGGATCGCGCCGCGAGCCTGGTCACGGTCAATGCGCTCTGCAAGAACGTCGCGGATGACAATGTGACGCTGCATTCGGCCTTCGTGCGCGGGCCTGGGGCCGGGCAACTCGCCCACGCGGCAATGCCCAATGAGTTCGCGGCTTCGCTCGATCGCGCCTATCGCGAGCACGTCCTCACGGGCCGCCTCTACCAAAACACCTGGTATCTGACGATGATTGTCTCCCCCCGCAATCCGCTGGGCGGCAAGGCGGGCGGCGCCACGGGCTCCCTATTCGGTGGCAAACGGGAACGCCAGAAGCTGCACGCAACCGCCGAGGGCATCCGCCAGCTCGAGGAGGTTTGGCAAACCATTAGCCAAACCCTTGCCCCCTACGATGTTCGCCGGCTGGGCCTGCGACCCGCGGCCAATGGCCAGTTCTATTTCAGCGAAATCGCCGAGGCGCTGCGCCTGATCCTGACGGGCACGGCGATGCCGGTGCCGCTAGTCAGCGGCCCGCTCGGTGCCGCCCTCTACACCGATCGCGCGATCTTCGGCCGCCGCGCCTTTGAGCTGCGCGGGCCGGGCGTGTCCCGGTTCGGCGCGATCTTCGGCTATCGTGAATATCCGTCTGAGACCTATGCCGGCATGTATGATGGGGTCTTTTCCCTGCCGTGCCCGGTGGTGATGGTTCACACCTTCGACTTTCACGCACGGCACACCTCTGAAAAGCGGCTTGGCCTGAAAGCCGCCCAGATGACGGCCGCGAATGACAAAGCCAAGTCGCAGATCAACGACCTTGCGGACGCACAGGATCACCTCGCCTCGGGCAAGATCGCCATGGGCGAGCACCACTTCTCGCTGACGGTCTATGCGGACACGATCGAGGAGCTGGATCGGCTGTCCGGCTTAACTCGCACGGTCATTGCCAATAGTGGCGGCGTCGTCGCGCAGGAAAGCGCCGGGTTGGAGGCCGCCTATTTCGCGCAACTGCCGGGCAACAGAAAATGGCGTACCCGGCCGGGCACCATCACCACGCGAAATTTCGCGGCCTTCTCCGGCTTCGAGGCGTTCCCACGCGGCCAGCGTGCCGGCAAATGGGGGCCGGCCATGGCGCGCTTCCGCACCACGGCGGGCACGGCCTATGATTACGTGCCCCATGTCGAGGATGTCGGCATGACGGCGATCTTCGGGAAGATCGGCCAGGGCAAAACCACGTTCATGCTGTTCCTGCTGGCGCTGTTCCCGCAATATTTCGCGGCGCGCAACGGCGCGGTAGTGTTCTTCGACAAGGACCGGGGCGGCGAGCTGCTGTGCCGTGCGGTCGGCGGCCGGTATCTGGTCGTGAGGGCGGGGCGGGATAGCGGCCTGGCGCCCCTTAAGGCGCTCGACAACACCCCGGAATCGGTCGCCTTCCTCGTTCAGTGGCTCACCGCCTTGATCCAGCAAGACGGGCACGGCCCGCTTCCGCCAGAGGATGACGCCCGCCTGACCCGAGGCGTTCAAGCCCTGCTGCGCCTGGCCCCGGAAATGCGCTCGCTGGCCGGGCTGCGTCAGTTCCTCGACTGGCGCAATCCGATGGGGGCAGGCGCGCGCCTCGAACGCTGGTGCAAGGGCGGATCGCTCGGCTGGGCCTTTGATGGCGAACGTGATGACGTGTCGCTTGATGCAACCACGGTCGGGTTTGATCTGACCGCCATCCTCGACAATGGGACCGTCTGCGCACCGGCCGCGAATTACCTGCTTTACCGCATCAGCCAGGCGCTCGATGGCCGCCGCTTTGTGCTGTCCTGCGACGAGTTCAATTTCTATCTGCTCAATCCGCTGTTCGCCAAAATCTGGGCAGATTTCATGCTCACCGTCCGCAAGAGCAACGCCGTGGTGCTTCTGGCGACGCAAGAGCCCGCCCCGGTGCTCGATTCACCGCAGGGCGATAGCATCTTGCGCCAGTGCCAGACTCTCGTGTTCTGTCCAACGCCCGGCGCGGAAGAACATCTCTACCGCAAGCGGCTCAACTTCACCGCCGGCGAGTTCCGCGCCATCGCCGAGGACATGCTGCCCAACTCCCGGCAACTGCTCATCAAGCGGCATGGCGGCTCCGCGATCATCGATTTCGACCTGTCCGCTCTGCCTGAGTTCGTCGCAATCCTGTCGAGCCGCAAATCCTCGGTTGGATTTGTCGAACAGCTACGCGCAACCCACGGCGACGATCCGGCGGCCTGGCTGCCGACGTTCATGGCGCGGTTCCACGAGGAAGTTGAATAGGAGGACCAAATGCTCAAGCCCTCTCGCCGGCTCGGAATGGCCAGCGCGATCGCCATCCTCGGCTTTGCTTCACCCACCCTGGCGCAAGTCCCGGTGATCGATAGCGCCTCATTGGCGCAAATCGTCAACCAGCTAAACGAGGCCAAGCAGCAATATTCTGAACTCGTCAGCCAATATAATGAACTGAAATCGACATATAACGCGCTCTCACAGAATGTGAACCCAAACCAATGGGCGCAACAACTTGATCAATCGGCCATGCAGGACACGGTGCCCAATACCAGCATCTTGCCCAACATGCTCGACGGCATCAGTCCGCCTTCTTCGCTGAGCGGCAATGTCGGCTCGCTCGCGCAACAATATTACAATATGAACAAGGTCTATATCCCAGCCGGCTCGGATTTCGGTTCAACGCAGATCCAACAGGGTGCGAATGAGACCGCGAATTTCGAGGCGATCGCCACGCAAAACCTGCAATCTCTGGAAGCCCGCGAGCAAGAGCTGCCGCAGATTCAGAGCCAGCTGAACAGTGCCACGACGATCCAACAGGTCGCCTCAATCCAGGCCCGCCTCTCCGCCGAACAGAACTATGTCCAGGCCCAGCAAGCCCAGGCGCAAAACCTGCAACTATTGGCGTTTGAAGAGAACCGCGCCGGTCAGGAGGCCGCCGCACAAGAAAACGCGCAAGGCGGCGAACAAACGCTCTCAACGCTGTGCAGCGATGCCCAAACTCTCGGCGGGGAGCCTTCGGCATGTCAGGGACAATGAAGCTCATCATCTACGCCCTGATTGGTGCCGGCGTGATCGCAGGTGGAGGGGCCTACTACGTGTACGTCATTGCACCACCATCGGTGCAAAACAGACTCGTCCCTCTGCCGAATAGTGGTCGTGAGACGAACTCTCAACTCGATGCCAGCATCAGGGCCAGTTGTTTGGCTGCCGGCAACAACGCCGTGCCAGCGTGCAAGCCTTATCTCGCTGGAAAGACCTCAAACTAATGAGCGTCCCCAACACGACCATCAATATCTTTGAGTTTATGTATAACCAGTACAGCACCGGGTTCCTGCAATCGCTGAATAGCGATGTCGGCTCCGCATTGTCGGCAGCATTACCGCCTCTTTCCGCTGCACTGGTCATCTGGGTCATCATCCTCGGATACCTCATGATGACCGGCAGCCTGGACATACGTTACGGCATCTCAAAGGTATCAACGATGGCGATCGTGGTGGGCATTATTGCCTCAACATCGCTTTATGATTCCTACGTCCAGACTCTTTTCATGAAGTCGCTGCCGAGCTTTGTCGCCAGCACCTTTTCATCTGGCAATACGAGCAACATCCCGCAGAGCCTCGATCAGACCTTCAATAATTTTTGGGTTGCCGGACAGATTATTTATAAAAAAGCAAACTGCGCGACCTGCGTGCTCGAACCATACGTGCTTGGCATTGAAATCGAGCTTGTTCTTGTCGTCTTTTTCATCGCTCTTGCCCTCGTGTTCGCGGTTTATCTCATCTCGACAACATTGACGGGCCTTCTCGTAGCTATCGGCCCATTCCTCCTGATCGGATATCTTTTCGAATATACCAAGGGTATCCCCGACCGCTGGCTCGGTAAGCTGATCGGCCTGGCGATCCTGTTGCTCCTCGTCACAGCGCTTCTATCGCTGTTCACGGGGGGTATGACGGATTTTCTGAACACCAAGGTCTCGACCACGTTCACCGCCGATCCGGTGCAGACCGAAATCGTCATCCTCGGCGAAATCGCCGCCTATACCGCCATCACGGCCTTCATCACGATCATGCTTCCCGGCATCGCCGCCTACATTGGCGGCGGTGTGGACTTCAATATTTCCGGGATCGTGAACCCAGCCAACTGGTTCAAATAATGAAGGGCTCACGCATGTTGTCTCGCCTGATTATCCTCATGTGCGCAGCCGGCATGCTGGCGGGCTGCGCGGCCAGTGACCCGCTGGCAACGGCTCACGGGCCGATGTTTGCCCTCAATCCCGGCCATTGGTCGCCTAGCGCGGCGCAGTTGGCGCGACCGCCGCAGGTGCCCCACTCATGAACGCGGACATGAAAAACACGGCTTTGCCGATCGATAACGAACGGCTCGCCGCCTATTTCC
>NZ_JFHO01000025.1:0-13168 GCF_000724705.2 Acidiphilium sp. JA12-A1 | reverse complement strand
TTTTGCGCGGGCGCGGCGGCGGGGCGCCGGCGGCGAGGCGGGCGAAGCGCGCGATAGCGCGTTGCAGGCGGGACCAGAGCAGGACGGTCAGGGCGTGGGGGTTGGTGAAGGCCGAGCCGCGACGCGACGTTTCGCGCACGAACGCCCCGTTAGCGCCGCGCATGGCGACGGCGGCGCAGAGGCCTTGGATGATCGCGGCGAAGCGGGCGGCCAGGTTCATGCGGCGCAGAAGACCATGGAGGGGCGGGGGTGGGCAATCGTTTTTTCTCCGCATCGGTTGTGTGACCGCGAACACTTTCTGCTGTGTCAAATCCCGATTAGATCGCAACGACCGCTTCGCACTCGCGGATTGCGCGGGCATCGTCGTGGGCGGGGACCGTGGTGCCGAATGAGGGAGCGTGCGACGCGCTTGACGCGGGTGTGGGGCGGTAGGTGTTGGACCTGGAAGTTGTGTTTTAACGATCTTTGCGGCACCGGTCGTTTTGCTCCCGAATTCGTCTTGTCGGCCGATCGATGCCGGTTCATGAATGACGCATGGGTATAAACGGAGAGTCTGGATGTCAGGAGTTGTTGGCAAGGCTGTTTCCTTCATCCCTTCCAAGGTGAAGCTGGGCGCCGTCAGCGAAGGGGTGAAGGCTGTCCACACGGGCAGCGGCAATTTCCTCGCCGGGGTGTTCGACCTGATCACCGCGGACCCGGAGAATCCCGCCATCGACAATCCGTTCTTCGAACAGAACGGCCATGACGGCCCCTCGCCAAGGACGGCGGACTATTTCTCCGCGATGAAGCCGCTGGTGATTGGCGCGACCATGGGCGTGTCGATGATGGACATCGTCGGCATCACCAGCCTCGTGCAGACGGGGGCGAAAGGGCTGGTCTGGTACCGGCTCAACGCGCTGTTCGAGCAGTTGGTGCCGCCCTCGCGCCGGGCGAAGCCGGTCGTCTATGCGGGGTGGTTCTCCTATGAGGTGGCGCAGAAGGCGGTGCCGGCGGGTAGCCTGGAGGCGCGGCTGACCGCGATCATCCGGCAGAAGATGTACGCCACCGGCATGAGTGCGATGACGGCCACGACCAAGTTGACCACCGAAGGGCTTGTCGGGTTCTTCGTCGACTCGGCCATCGCCTGGGCGGGGCCGACGCTGGATTCCTGGTTTGGACAGGACACGATCGTTCTCGCCCAGGGGCTGCACTGGTTCGCGTTTCTGGAGACGGTGGTCGGCCGCGGACAGGGCAAGGGGCCGGCGCTGCGCATCCTCGAAGTCATCTGGAAGGAATTCGCGCTGGGCTCGGTGGCGCTGCCGAAGCTCGAGGATATCGTCCGCGAGCCGCGCGGCTGGCTGGTGATCGCCGAGAGGCTGAAATAGAGCACTTTCCGATCCTGTCGGATCGGATGTAATGCTCTATCCTGTTGATAAACAGAGCATCTTTATCCGATCAGATGACTCCATCTGATCGGATGATGCTCTAGGTTCCGTACCTATTGCCATGACTACGGGAGTTTTGATTCAAGTCTCTACGGAGGGTTTGGATCATGGCGGAATTATTCTGGCTGAACGACGCGCAATGGGCTGCGATCGAGCCGCTGTTGCCCAAGCTCGGCGGCAAACCGCGGGTGGACGATCGCCGGGTTCTGAGTGGCATCCTGCATCGCTTTCGCGAGGGCTTGCGGTGGCGCGCACTTCCGGAGGCTTATGGGCCGCGGACCACGGTGTTCAACCGGTTCAACCGCTGGAGCCAGCGTGGCCTCTGGCAGGAGATCTTCGCGGCCCTTGTCGCCTGCGCGGATCCCCCGCGCATCGCCATGGTGGACAGCACCTCGGTTCGGGCACATCGCGCGGCCGCGGGCGGTAAAGGGGGGCGCAAAGCCAGGCCATCGGCCGGTCGAGGGGTGGACGGACGACCAAGATCCACGCCGTCGCGGATGACCTGGGGCGCATCGCCGCCGTCCTCCTGACGCCGGGACAGGCCTCCGATATCAGTGGCGCCCGAGCGCTTCTCCCCACCATGCCACCGCCAGAAGACCTGATCGCCGACAAGGCCTACGACGCCGATGACCTCCGCGCCTTCCTCACCAGGCAGGGCACAAGGCCGGTGATCTCGCCCATGCCAAACCGCCGCGCCATACCGCCCTTCGACCCCGTCGCCTACAGAAAGCGCAATCTCATCGAGCGTGCCTTCTGCAGGCTCAAAGACTGGCGCGCCATCGCTACACGATACGACAAGACCGCACGAAACTTCCTCGCCGGGATCTGCCTCGTCCTCGCCGTCACCGCGTGGATCAGTTGAGTCCAGAACCTAGAGCGCCGGCCGCGACGGGCGCCGGGGTGCCTGGGATGCGAGGGCGGCGACAGAGGTCGGGCGCGGTTCGGACGTTCCGCCCGTGATGCCGGCCACACACCGAACAGGGTCGCCGCATCGTCTGCATGATTCCGGACGATGCGGCGACGAGTCTTGTTGTTCCGCTCAATCATGCGAGCGGGTATCTCTCATGCCGTTAGAACGGTGCCGGCGCTGGTCGCGGCGCTGTGAAGCGCATTGGTAAACTGGCTGATCAGGACCCTGCTGCCATCGTTCAGAGTGAGTAGTGTGCCGCCGGCCGAGGTTGTTTCAGTTTGGCTGATCGACAGCCCCGACTTCAGCGTGATCGAGTCGAGAGTTCCCGTTGCGCCGAACCCGGCAATCGTGGTCGTGGCATTGGCCATCTGGCTGTTGAGTTGGAAGATATTGCTTGCGCCGCTGACGGTGCTGGCGACAAGCATTTCATCGCCGGAGCCGCCAACGATGGTGTTGCTGGTGCCATTGCCGACCAGTGTGCTGTTGCCGCTGGCCGCGAGGTAGTTGTTGCCCGTGGTCCCGCCGATAAACACGCTGCCGTTATCGGCGCCCATTGCTGTAACCGCACCTTCGCCACCGGTCATGACGATCTTTCGGCCGCTTGCCAGGTCGTTGATAAACAGCGTCCCGCGGCCGCCGTTGATGGCAAGCCCGTTGCTTCCGCCGGGGGAGGGGCTTCCGGCGAAGATCGTGTCATTCCCGCCGATGTCGTTGATGGTTGAATTCCAGGATCCGCCCGGGATGGAAATCACGCTATTGCCCGTCTGCGTCGTGATGACGTCGAACCCGGTGGCGACGATGGTGTCTGCCGCGGCACCGGAAGCTGCGGCAACGGTGACGGCGGCATTTCCGCTGGCGTTGATCAGGTTGCCCGCCCCGGTGACGAGGATGGGCGAATAGACCGTCGCACTCACCGTATCGTTCGAGCCGCCGACCGTGGCGCCGATGGCTCCGGGCGCTCCCGCCTTGATGTCCAGCATCGCGGTATTGCCTGAGCCGCCGACACTGACGGTGGCGTAGCTGGTCGCCGAAACGTAATCGCCGGTTCCCGTCTCGTTGATCGTCAGGGAACCGAAAGTATTGGACGACGTGACGGAATCCCCCTTACCCGCCGCCGTCACCACACCACCGGTGACCGACATCTGGTCATTCGCCCCGGTCATGGTGACGTTGCCATAAGTGGCGTAACTTCCTGGCCCGCCCACTCCGTTGATCGTGTCGTTCGAACCCGCGATGGTCAGGAAATCGGACTGTCCGAGTTGCTGGACGTTGATCGCGGCGCCGCTGTGCGTGTCCGGGGCGGGCAGATTGTCGCCGCCGGTGATCGTCTCGGACAGCGGGGGCGGTGGGGCGGTTGGCGGAGGCGGTGCCGACAAGGGAGTGGCCGCGACAAACCAGCTTGCTTGCGGCGTGGACGAGAGATCTCTCAGCGTGAGTGTCGCCCCGCTCCCGAGATCGAATGTTGCCGTCGATCCGGTGACGGTGGCCGTCTTGAGAAGCGCGTCGATCTGGGTGGTTGTGGGCGCCGTGCCGCCGGCACCCGCCAGGGAGATCTGATCCGTCGCCGGATTGAACCCGTAAACGGTCGCCATCTGCTGCGCCAGGGGCTGAACGACAACGGTGGCACTGCCGGAGCCGGATATGGAGGCCGAAGCGTTCATGCCGAGAATAACTGTGCTGCTTGCGCCGTTCTCGGTGATGATGGTCGGTGTCACGTCGCCGCTGGCGGTGACGGAGATCACGTCGTTGCCCGTCCGCGTGGTGATGGTGTTGAAACTGGTGGCGACGATGGTGTCTGCCGCGGCACCCGAAGCTGCGGCAACGGTGACGGCGGCATTTCCGCTGGCGTTGATCAGGTTGCCCGCCCCGGTGACGAGGATGGGCGAATAGACGGTCGCACTCACCGTATCGTTCGAGCCGCCGACCGTGGCGCTGACAGCCCCTGGGGCACCCGCCTTGAGGTCCAGCACGGCGGCATTACCCGAGCCGCCGACACTGACGGAGGCGTAATCGCTCGCCGCAACGTAATCGCCGGTTCCCGTCTCGTTGATCGTCAGGGAACCGAAAGTATTGGACGACGTGACGGAATCGCCCTTACCCGCCGCCGTCACCACACCCCCGGTGACCGACATCTGGTCATTCGCCCCGGTCATGGTGACGTTGCCGTCGGTCGGAAAACTGTTGGCCCCGCCCACTCCGTTGATCGTATCGTTCGAACCCGAGACGGTCAGGAAGTCGGACTGTCCGAGTTGCTGGACGTTGATTGCGGCGCCGCTGACCGTATCGGCGATCGAACCGCCGTTCCCACCAAGGACGGTTTGTGCCGAACCCGAAGTGACGATCGACATGGGCGTGCTCGGCGCGGCGGGCGTTGGCTGACTTGGCGCTCCGCCACTTCCGCTCGCGGGCGTCGAAGCGGCTGCTGCTGCATTGTACGCTTGCGCCGCACTGATCAGCGAAGCCGACGGCGTGATCGTCTGGTTCTGCTCGTTGAACCAGGCGCTGCCGGGAACCGTCTCGTTGGCGACGAAAAGTGTTTCATTGGGAGAAACGGCAAACTGGATGCCCCCGTTGACCGTGACGGCCGTCGCCTCGATCGCGGAAATCTGTGCTGCGGTCAGCGCCGTGCCGTTCGCGTTGACGATGTCAACCTTGTCAACGTCAGGGTTGAAGCCGGCAATCGTGACGGCGCCGGCTGCCGCCGCATTGAGGACAAACAGATCCTGCCCGGTGCCGGCGGTGAGCTGCGCTGTGCTGCTCGCCTTGATGTAGGTCGCGCCCCCACCCGCGATGATCGTATCGTTGCCGGCGCCCGCGAAGATGTCGTTGCCGTTAGGGCCACCGAAAATGACATCGTTGCCGGCGCCGCCGAAGAGCAGGTTTATGCCGGCGCCACCGATCAGCGTGTCGGCACCGCCGCCCGCGTAGAGCAGGGCATTCTGCGTCGCGTCGATGGGGGTGAGGGCAGTTGCGCCGCTCGCCCCGTCGTTGCCGAGGACCATGTTGGCGAAGGAAAGAAGCTGACCATTCGCCAGGCGGGGATCGATCAGGAACTGCGGATTACTTGCGGCAATCTGTGATGGCGTGGTGAACGGCGCACCACTATCGAGGAGCCAGCCGAAGGCTTGCATCGCCTCGTACTGGTAGTTACCCATGACGGCCGGGTTCTTGACACTGACAGTGATGATGCCGGCGAGGGACTGCATTGCCAGGGCACCGTAGTCACCCGCGCTCTGCCCCCAGTTCATGGTTCCCGAAGCCGTGATGTTTGATTGTCCGGCGGCTTGCGTAGCCTGCTCAATCTGCGCCCAGGTCTGGTAATAGGGGCCGCCGGCACTAAGGCCACCCGGGCCTGCGCCGACGGAGAGATTGTAGGCAATTCCGTCTTGTGGTGCGAAGCCCTGGCCTTGTGCGAAGAAGCGGCCGACCAGGAAGTTGGATTCCCATTTCAGGAAGGTGAGGGCATTGGGGTTGCCCATTTCCGCACCCTGGACGACCGTGCTTGCGAGATAATCCTCTTGCCAGGGCGGCAAGGTCGCACCGCTGGAGCCATATGATCCTGGCAAGTACCCGTAAGCCTGACCTTCTGCCGTCGTAAGCTGGGGGATCAGGGATACCAGGTAGCTGTAGTTCGCGTTGGTGACCGCAGTGAAATACGCCTTGTCCGCCGAGCCTGTCGGGTTGGCGTAGGCGGCCTCCTGGATGGTGCGCAGGCTCCAGGCGGAACCACGAATCTGGTTTCCGAAACTGGCGACAATCGCTTGGCCGTTATTGCGAGGATAGGGCCAGAACTGGGTAACGGCAAAGGACGCCTCGGCGTTCAGTTGTTCAAGCGCGACGACATTGCCGGTCAGCATGTAGTTGACATAGTTGAGGTCCGGCATATGAGCCGGGTCGGCGGTCCAGCCGGTATTGGGACTGACCTGCTGGGTAAGGCCAGTGGTATAGGATGACGGACCACCTCGCCCATCCGTCCAGATATTGGCGTAGTCGGCAGTGTTGAGGAAGCTTCCGTTGCTCGTCGGATCGTAGAAATGCCACGGCACAGACCCGGCTTCCATAGCCTGACCCAGCGCGAATGAAGCCGCGGCGCCGTTTTGGGTGATCAGCCACGTCGCGTTCCCCTGGGTGGTCGGCCCGATATCGGCACGACCGCCCGTCATTGGCATGTATTGCGTGATACCGTCGGTGCCGAGCGGCGCGTTCCAGCCCGGCGCGTTGATTGCAGAGGTCGCGTTGGCGATGCTGCTGCTCGGGACACCGTATTGCGTATCGAAATTGGGAATGGCCCCGGTGGCTTCGAGATAGGCGATGTCATGCTGCACATTCAGGCCGGCAGCGGACGGGGTGGTTCCTGTTGAGAGACTCCAATCCTGGTATTGATATTGGGTCAAGTTCGATTGCTGGGCGACGGTGACGCCGTTCTGGATCACGGTGGCGCTATACGTAATCGTCCCGCCATTCGCCTGCATCGCGGCGTCGTTGTTGAATTGCAGGGTCGTGCTGACCTGGCCATTGGCATAGGCGGTCACATCGGCTTCGATGCGCAGGGAACCGGTAACCGGTATGCTCACGATCGCTTCGCTCGCCAGCGGGCCGGAGAGCCAGGTCTGTACGGTGCCGGCGGCGAGCGCGCTACGAATTGCCCCCGCGATGTCAATGGTTTGCGAACCGGTGTTGCCGCCTTGGTTGGCCGTGATGTTGAGGGCCGCCGTCAGACTGTAGTTCGCGAGAGCCGAGGCAAGATTGACCGCCGGCGCCGCGTTGGCTGGCGCCAGGTTCAGCATCGCGGAAACGGAGGTTCCGGCGGCAATGGCGGGCGCATTGATGGTGACAGTCCCGCTGGCGACCGACCCGTCCGGGTTGAATGTCTTGGCGTCAAGCTGGGCCGGATAGGTCACGCCGTTGATCGTGACCGTCAGCCCGGAACCCTGCGGAACCGCTCCAGGCGCGAAGACTTCGTTGAGCGTAACGGGCTGCGCGGCGAGAGTTGTTGTGCCGGTATTCTGAAGGATGAAACCGACAATCTGGCCCGGAGCGGTGGCCGATGCGACCGCAGGAGCAACGATGTTACCCGAAGGGGTGAGGCTTGACGACATGGGACCTTCCGATATCAGAGCGGAATGAGGATAGGCATTACCGGATCAGGCGTTTTGCCGGAAAGCGCCCCGAAAATATCTAGACTATTCTTAACAAATGATTAGCATGACAATCTAAATATCCCATGGGATGAGTCATGGGTATATTTATGATTCAAATCGAACGGATGTTGATGCCGCCTCGTCACTTGTAAAAAAAATGCGACTTTGTCTGTTGTTCGTCGATTTTTGGTTTCCGCACGTATCAGCATTCGCGAGGGGAGGCCGTCTTGGTCTCAAAAACATGTAAAATCCCCGAACCGATCGTGACCTGGATGCAGGAGAAACGGATGATGCCGAAGCGGACATTGCCGCGGGATGAGGTGGAGCCGTTCCGATGCCGCCTTGGCCCAACCCGGACAGTGAATTTCATGATGACTAGCGATTTCAGCAAGTTATACGCCAGCAGGCTGGCATTGCCACTGTCCGGCGTCAGGATCCATAGGGCAATAGAGTCGAATTGGACAAGGGTGGATTTCCGGCTCAACTGCACTCCGTCGTCGTCACGATGAGCCAGAAATCCTGGCCCCCGAAATCCCCCGCTGAGGCGGTTGTTTCGCATCCGCCAGGCGAGCCGGCGGCTCTCCTTGGCGGGTTAGAAGATGTGCATCGTATTCGACGGCGAGATAATGCGGCAGGTCATATTCGCCAGCCGTAACCCGCACCGCCATCGGGCGCACGCACCTACGATCTCTCGGACTAAGCGGGTCCGTAATATAGCGCAAATGCATGCGCCGGCGCGTCATGTTGTCAAGCCGCACAAGGGATGGTTTCGGCCAGCGCTCTGGTTCCACACCGTAGAAAATATCTTGGCGTGCAACGGTCGGCTCCTCTCATGCCAACCTCCCATGAATCTCTCAAGCGTCGGTTCGGGAACCCAAAAGACACCCGCGGCATTGCGTAGAGATAACATGACGTTTGTTTTGTCTTCCATCTCGATGGACGTGAAGACAATTTTCTTGCCTACATGGATGTCCCGGCTCAACGCAGGGTCAAGATCCGTTCAGCGAGCCCAATCCAGCGCGTGACACGGAAAGCAAGCTCTGCGCCGATGTCGTCGGCATCGCCGCGCCCTACGTGTGGGCTTCGATAACAAAGTCAATTCCGTGAAATTTCTCTGAAGGGTCTCCGAAGAAAATTGAGCACTGAACCGTCGCCGCTGAATTCGCCAGGACTGCCGGTGAGTTTCGTATGATCATCGCCCGATCGTTTCCCATGCGGGCAGGTTGACTCGAAGGACGTTGTTACGGATACAAAAACGTGCGCGGTTAACTGGTATTTCGGCAAGTCAGACGTCGCCTGCAGATCCCGGAATCTCGCCGCGCCAAGTCATGGCTATTCAATACACTGGAGTCTGAAATGCTGAAACGCGTATTGTCCGGAATTGCATTCTCGATCGTGCTCGCCGGAGGAAGCCTTGCGGATGCCAACAGCGTCAGCGCTGGAAAGGCGTTGTATGTGTCCCATTGCAGCGGATGCCACCGTGCCAATGGCGCCGGCGGCTTGCATTTCGGCAAGGCCGTCTCGGCCGATCTGCAAGCGCCGGGGCTTGAAAATACGTATCATCACAGCACGAAACTTCTGGTCCGCGCCATCCTCGATGCCCGCGACGAGGATGGCGACCGCCTCGACCGGCCAATGCCTGCCTGGAAGGGCCGATTGTCGCGCGCGCAGGCACTCGACATCATTGCCTTTCTCAAGACCCTTCACGCCTGAGGCCGGCTGGTCGGCCGGGCGCGGTCGCGGGCTATACCGGCCGGGAGGCGCTCGCCTGCACCAATGGGCGAAGACCAGCCATCTGGCCTGACGCCTCCGGGCGTCCGCGCCGCGTCCGCCGCCGATGAGACGCTGACCTCGCATCTCATTGACGGCGGCCGCTCCACGCAACTCCTTGCCGCACATCATACGCGACGGAACGCCCCGCCTCGGCACTCGGACAGGTCCATTCAGAAATTGTGTAAATCGATCCGGTAACCCGATCCGCCGGCTCGCATTCGACTGACTAAATCGCAATCGAATATTTCAAAATGATGTCACCTTGTTCGCGTTGACTTAAAAACATAACGTGACAGACTGTAACTCGAAGGCTACCTCCCCACCGAGATTCGAACGCAGCCTGCCTCTGATGCCTGAGGTGCTGCCGCCATTGCGTCAAACTGGGAGAAGGTCTGATCATGAAATATGTTCGTTCCGAATCAGCAAGGTCGACATTGCGCACCCTGCTGCTTGCTGGCGCGAGTCTGGCTGTCATCCTGCCACGGGCCTCCGCGCAGACCGTCAGCGCCGGACAGGTCTCGGCGACCGCGACATCGGATTACTACACTCATCTCGGAAAATCGAGCGTCAAGCTCACCAAGAAAAAGATCTTCAAGTCCTCGCAGTCCGAGGCCGTGGTCAGCCGCCAGGACATCCAAGCGCTCGGTCCCTCGACCAGTTCGGCCGGTGTGTTGTCGGCGGCGCCGGGCGTGCAGATCCGCGGCTATGGCGGCAATTCCGACACCGCCCGCTATCAGATTCAGCTGCGCGGCTCCAAGGTCGGCTGGTCATCGACAAATGGCGACGCCGAACGCAACGGACTTACCGTGCTGTTCGACGGCATCCCGATGAACAACACGATTTCCCATAATGGCCAGTGGGATTCAAACGAAATCCCGATTACCCAGCTATTCAGCGGCATCAATATCATCTACGGGCCGGGTAACCCCGACTCCCGCTGGTTCGACTCGGTCGGCGGCACGATCAACTACGTTCCCGTGCAGCCGACCAAGCACCCGCATTACCAGGTCGGCATCGCCTATGGCAGCCAGCAGACTGAAAATCTTCATTTCATCTTCGACACCGGTGAATATGACGGTTGGAGCGGCGTCGTTGCCGGCGGCTACGCGGGTGCTAAGAGCTACTGGGGCGGCACTTCGGTCGGGCACTATTCCTGGCCGGCGCAGTCGCACGCGATCTATGCCAAGTTGGTCAAGGATTTCGCCAACGGCTCGCTAAGTTTCGCCGTCTATAACGATAACAACGTCGAATACGCGCCGCGGCCGAACTTCATTCCGCTGACGCCGATCCCCGGTGTCACGGTAACAGGCTATTCCGGTTCGCCACTGTTCAGCCAACAGACCTCGGGCTTTTACGGCACCGGCACACCGGATATCTGGTTCAAGCAGTTGCAGGTGCGCGACACGATCCTCTACAGCAAGATGTCGGTTGCCCTGTCGAAGAACATGACGTTCCACAACAATATCTGGTATCGCTGGGGGCATCGCGTTCATTACCGCATCAACAATTACGGCACGAATTCCCCGCTGTCCGGTGCCGCCTATGTGCCAAATGCGACCAATGCCGAATACTATTATCCGACCACCAACCAATATGGCGACAATCTCTTCTTCGACTATCACCTGCCATATAACGACATCAAGTTCGGCGGCTATGTCATCTACGAGCGGTATTTCTCGCCCTATCGCGGCTACAACGATCTCGGCGTCGGCGGCTCTACGCAGGCGAATCCCGCCAGCATCCAGCAGTTCACCCTCTACACCACCTACGCCAACGGCTTCCTTCAGGACACGATCCACCCCTTCCGGGGATTTTCGATCACGCCGGGCATTGCCGAGGTTTCGTATCATACGGATTTCCACAACGACTTGCCGATCGGCGGCACGAATGCCGTAGGTGCCGCGGATGCCTCGAAGACCTTTGTCCGCGCCGAGCCCTCGATCGGGCTGCGCTACGAGCCGGTGCCCTGGGCCGCGCTCTACGGCAGCATGGCGCTCTCCTACCAGAACCCGACGGACAATGCGTTCGGCGCCAACCAGTCGACCTCGCCCAATCTGTCGTTCCTGAAGCCGACCCAGGCGCGGGATTATGAGATCGGCCTCAAGCTGTTCAGCGACCATGTGCCCTACCTGCATCACGCGACGCTGAACCTGAACTATTTCAACGATACGCTGACCAACGAAGCGATCGCGATCTATCACGCGAACATCGTCAATTCCTCGCTGGCCGCGGCGAATGCGCGTCTGCAGGGCGTGCAGATCGACGCTTCTGTCGAGCCGAACTTCCACTGGCGCGCCTTCGTCAATGCAAGCTTCGACAACAACAAGTATCTGCAATACGAAACCGGCAACGTCGTCTATCACAACGAGCCGATCGCCTATAACCCGAACATCCTGCTCAATTTCGGCCTGAACTACCGCACCTTCATCGGCTCGACGCTGGTCACACTCGGCTTCCTCGACCAGTACACCGGCGCGCAGCACTACTTCAATAACAACACCAACAACGTCTCGTCGCGCAAGCTGCCGGGATTCAACGTCGCCAACCTGTCGATCGCGGCGAACATTCCGGTGCCGCAGAGCCTGTCGCACGCGGTGAAGGTTCTCGAACTCTCGTTCAACATCAACAATGTCTTTGATACGAAATACAACGACAACGGTTATATTACGTCCGGTGGGTATTTCGGCACCAATGTCGCTGGAGCAAATACCGCGAACGCGATCCTGGTGCAGCCGGGCGCGCCGCGCCAGTTCATCGCAGCGCTGACCGCGAAGTTCTGATCTGTCCTACCCACCCGGCAGCTCCGGCCGGGTGGGACCATCTGATTCCGGCTGTCGGCGTTCTTCTCACCGCTCCTCTTGCCCTATGAAACGTGGACAAGCCGGAAGGGTGCTTCCCACGACGCGGTGAGATGTGATTCGACGCTGACTTGTGGGATGGAGGTCAGCGTTGGTTCGTGGATTGATGCGCGACGAGGAATGTGGTTTTTTCAGACCGCTTCTGGCTGAGCCTGGAGCGGCAGGGGGCGATCGCCCACGGATCATCGCCGCGTGCTGGACGCGATTTTCTGGATTGCCTGGACCGGCGCTCCGTGGCGGGATCTGCCGGCGGAACTTGGAAGATGGAACTCCGTGCACCGACAATTCCGGCGCTGGACTGTGAGCGGGGTTTGGGACGTGATGCTCGAAGCTCTGGCCGATGGCGGCGGTCCGGCGGATGCCTTGCAGATGATCGACAGCACCATCATCCGGGCACACCATTGCGCCGCCGGCTTAAAAAGGGGACTCAGAGCCAGGCTCTTGGCCGTTCTCGAGGTGGTTTCTCAACCAAGATCCATCTCGGCGCTGTCCTGAATTTGGTGTGTGGTTTGGATAATGGGCAGAAAGGAAGGCCCATATGGCACGACGGACGGCACCGGCGATCCCGGGCGATTTGCTGGACCAGCTTCTGGCTGGTGGTGACGCGGCGGCAGCGCTGAATTCTGGGGACCTGGTGAACGCGCTGAAGAAAGCCCTGGCGGAGCGGGTCTTGAGCGCGGAGATGGATTACCATCTGAGTGACGAAGCGGAGGCGGAGAACAGCCGCAACGGCTATGGCCGCAAGTCGGTGTCGACCGGCACGGGGAAGATCGAGATTGCGATCCCGCGAGACCGTGCGGGTAGCTTTGATCCGCAGTTGATCGCCAAATACCAGCGCCGGTTTCCAGGCTTCGATGACAAGATCATCTCGATGTATGCGCGGGGGATGAGCACCCGGGAGATCGCGGAACATCTGCGCGAGATCTACGGCATGGATGCTTCGGCGGAGCTGATCAGCACGATCACCGATGCGGTTCTGGACGAGGTGACATCCTGGCAGCAGCGTCCGCTGGACCCGGTCTATCCGCTGGTATTCTTCGATGCCATCCGGGTGAAGATCCG
>NZ_JFHO01000026.1:0-38499 GCF_000724705.2 Acidiphilium sp. JA12-A1 | reverse complement strand
GCGTCGAGCCGCAGCGCGATATCGGCGCTGCCCGCCTCGCGCAGCGGGTCGCGTTCCTCGAGCAGTGCTGCGAGATCGGCGGCCAGCGCCGCCTCCGCCGCGCCATCCGCGGCCAGCATCATCGCCGCGAGGCGCGGGGCGGCGCCGAGTTCGGCCATCCGCCGTCCGGCCTGGCTGATCCGCCCGGTGGCGTCGATCGCGCCGAGATCGGTGAGCAGGGCGCGCGCCTGCGCCAGCGCGCCGGGCGGCGGCGGCTCGGGAAAGGGCAGCGCCGCCGCGTCCGCGCCCCAGGCGGCGCAGGCCAATACCAGCCCGGAAAGCTCGGCGGCGGCGATTTCCGGTGCGTCGAACTCCGGCAGACCGCGATGCAGCGCCTCCGTCCACAGCCGGATCGCCACCCCCGGCGCCTCGCGCCCGGCGCGGCCGGCGCGCTGGGTGGACGCCGCCCGGCTGATCCGCCGCGTCACGAGGCGGGTCAGCGCCCGGCCGGTATCGAATTCCGGCGCCCTGCGAAACCCGCCATCCACCACCACCCGCACCCCCGGCACGGTGAGCGAGGTCTCCGCGATGCTGGTCGCGAGAATGACGCGCCGCTGGCTCGATGGGGCCAGCACCCGCGCCTGTTCCGCCGGCGGCAGGTCGCCGTAGAGCGGCATGATCGTGGCCGGCGCGCCCTCCAGCGCCTCGGCGGCGCGGCGGATTTCCCCAACACCGGGCAGGAAGGCGAGAACGTCGCCCCGATGCGCCGCCAGCGCGCCGCGCACCGCGCGGGCCAGCGCCGCCGGCAGGTCCCGCGCATCGGCAAGATCGCGCGCGGCGAATTCGATCGTCACCGGATGGACCCGCCCCGCGCTCTCGATCACCGGCGCCTCCAGCAGCGTGGTCAGGGTCGCGATGTCGGCGGTGGCCGACATCGCGAGGATTCGCAGCTCCGGCCTCAGGCCGCGCTGCAGGTCGAGCGTCAGCGCCAGGGCGAGATCGGCCTCGAGGCTGCGCTCATGAATCTCGTCGAAGATCACGCAGCCGATGCCATCGAGCCCGGGATCGGCCAGCAGCCGGCGGGTCAGCAGCCCCTCGGTGATCACCTCGATCCGCGTCGCCGGGCCGGTCACGGACTCCAGCCGCGTGCGATAGCCCACCGTGCCGCCTGGCGCCTCGCCGATCAGCTGCGCGATCCGCTCCGCCGCGGCGCGGGCGGCAAGCCGCCTTGGTTCGAGCATCACGATCTTTTGTCCGCCCAGCCAGTCCGCACCCAATAGTGCCTGCGGCACCAGGCTGGTCTTGCCCGCGCCGGGCGGGGCGACGAGAACGGCATTGGCCGACCGCGCGAGGCTTGCGCGAAGATCGGGCAGGATGGCGGCAACCGGCAGTTCGTCCATGAGGCGGGCGGTTAGCACCGAACCGCCCGATATGCGATATTGAGCCGATGAAACGCCTTCTGCCCGCTCTTGCCGCCTTCCTTCTGGCTCTTGCCGCCACCGGCCCGGCGCGGGCGGCGCGCAGCAACGAGGTCACCTCGCCGCGCGCGCAGGTCTCGCTCGTCTCCGCCGCGAACGCGCCGAAGGCCGGGACAATCACGCTCGGCCTGCTGTTCCACCTGAAGCCGGACTGGCACATCTACTGGTCGGATCCGGGCGATGCCGGGCAGGCTCCCACCGTGTCGATCGTCGCGCCGGCAGGGGCGAAGGCCGGCCCATTCGCCTTTCCGCCGCCGCACTGGCTGGTCGCCGGCGGCGGCGTGGGCGACTATATCGAGAGCGGCACGGTGCTGCTTCCCTTCACCGTGACACTGCCTCAATCCGGTGTGACGGCGATCGACGCGAAGGCCGAATGGCTGGTCTGCAACCCCAAGCTCTGCGTTCCCGAACACGGCCGTTTCCATCTCGCCCTTGCAGGTGGTGCGTCGGCCGAGGCTGACCTGTTCCGCGCCGCCCGCGCGGCCTTGCCGCGTCCCTCGCCCTATCGCGCGACCATCGCGCCGGACGGCACGCTCGCCATCACCGGCGCCGGTCTCGGCCGGAGCGTGGTGAAGGGCGCGCATTTCTATCCCGATGATCCGGCGGCGATCGTCAACGCGGCGCCGCAGCGTCTTGGCTTCGTGCGCGATGGCTTCACCCTCCGGCTCAAGCCGGCGCACCCGCCGATGACCGCGGCCGCCGGCGTGATCGAGATCACCGATCCCTCGGGCCGGATGCAGGCGCTGACACTGCATGCCGCGCCGGGCGCCGCGCCGCCGCCGCTTGCCGGCACGCCCCTGATCGTCTGGCTCGGCGCCGCACTGCTGGCGGGCCTGATCCTCAACCTGATGCCCTGCGTGTTTCCGGTGCTGGCGATCAAGGCGCTGGCGCTGGCCCGGCTCGGCCATGACGACCGTCCGCTCGCCCGGCGCGAGGCGCTTGCCTATGCGGCCGGCACCGTCGCCGCGATGCTGCTGCTCGGCGGCGGGCTGCTCGCCCTGCGCGCGGGCGGCGCGGCGCTGGGCTGGGGCTTCCAGTTCCAGTCGCCGGTCTTCATCGCCGTGATGGCCTGGCTCGTCTTCGCCATCGGGCTCAATTTCGCCGGCCTGTTCGAGATCTCCGGACTCGAGAATCTCGGTGCCGGCCTGGCCCGCCATGGCGGCGTGCTCGGCAGTTTCGCAACCGGGCTGCTCGCCGTCGCGGTGGCCACGCCGTGCACGGCGCCGTTCATGGGCGGTGCGCTCGCGGCGGCACTTGCCGCCCCCGTCACGCTCGGGCTGAGCATATTCGCTTCCCTCGGCCTCGGCATCGGCCTGCCCTTCGTGGCGCTGGCCGCGGTCCCCGCGGTCGGCCGTATTCTCCCGCGGCCCGGACCGTGGATGGTGATCCTGCGGCAGATCCTTGCGTTCCCGATGTTCGGCACCGCCGTCTGGCTGCTCTGGGTGATGTCGGTCGAGGCCGGATCGTCGGGCGTGCTGATCGTCGGCGCCGGCGCGCTGCTCATCGGCTTCGCTCTCTGGCTGCTACGCTTTCCGGGCATTCTCCTCCGTGGGCTCGCGGTTCTCGCAGTGATCGGGGCGGTGCTGCTCCTGCCCCGGGTCGTCCCCGCCGATGCAACAGGTCCCGCCGCGCTCCCCGGCGCACTGCCCCGCAGCGCGGTGCCCTATTCCCCGTCGAAGCTCGCGGCGCTGCGCAAGGACGGCCATGCCGTGTTCGTCGACATGACGGCCGCCTGGTGCATCACCTGCCAGGTGAACGAGCGGGTGGCACTGGCGCCGCGCGCGATGCAGCGCCTTTTCGCGGCACGGCACGTGACGCTCATGGTCGGCGACTGGACCCGGCGCGATCCCGCGATCACCCGCTTCCTTGCCGCGCATGGGCGGGATGGCGTGCCGATCTATGTCTATTACCCGCCCGGACATGCCGCACCGGTGGTTCTGCCGCAGGTGCTCACGCCGTCGATCGTCCGGGCCACGATCGCGGGCGCGCGCTCGTGATCCGCCTGCGCCGTGTCGCGCAGGGGGCGATGCTGGCGGCAATGCTGGTCGGGGTCGCGATGGGGGCCGTTGCGGACGTCCGGCCTGCCCGCGTCTCGCCGGCCGGCGCCTGGGCCGGGCAGTATCATTGCGCGCAGGGCGCCACGGCGCTCGATCTCACCATCACCCCGGTCGGGCGCGGCCGGGTCCGGGCGCTGTTCTTCTTCCACGCGCTGGCGGGCAATCCGCATGTCCCGCCGGGCTGCTTCACGATGGCCGGACGCTACGACGCCGCCGCCCGCAGCATCGCGTTGGAGCCGACGATATGGCTGCTGCGCCCGGCGCATTTCGTCTGGGTCGGGCTGCGTGGCACGCTCGGCGGCGCGGGCGGGTCTATGGCCGGCCGGATCGACGGGCCGGGCTGCACGGATTTCTCCCTGGTCCGCGTTGACAGGACGGTGAGTGCCCGCGTCCCGGCCGCCTGCCGTATGGAACGCGGCGCGCCGACGGTCTAAGAGCGTTCTATATCGGTATTTCAGGACGGGGTGGACATGATGCGAAACAGTGGCGTGCTGGCGGTTGTGGCGATTTTGGCCGGGATCGGCGTGGCGCAGGCGGCCCCGCCGCCACAGGCAGCGCAATGCGCGGGGTGCCATGGCCAGAACGGCATGGGCAATCCGGCCGCCGGGTTTCCGGCGCTCGCCGGCCAGCCGGTGAAATATCTCGAGCAGCAGCTTTACGCCTTCAAGCATGGCACGCGACGCAACGGCATGATGAGCAGCTTCGCCGGCGGGCTGAACGCGTCTGAGCGCAAGGCGATCGCCGAATATTACCACGGCCTGCCGGTGGTCGCTCCGGCCTCGCTACCCGCCGCCCCGAAGGACAATGTCGGCGAGACGCTGGCGATCCACGGTGTCGGCGCGGGCACCGACCACGCGATTCCGGCCTGCGACTCGTGCCACGGCGCCGGCGGGCGCGGCATGGAGCCGGAATTCCCGCGGCTCGCCGGCCAGCCGGCGAACTATCTCGAGGCGCAGCTGCTGGCCTGGCAGAAAGGCGCGCGCAACGAGAGCAACCTGCACCTGATGCAGAAGATCGCCGACATGCTGAGTCCGTCGCAGATCAAGGCGGTGGCCGCCTATTTCGCGGCCCAGCCGCCCGCCGCGCCGGGGCAGTGATCGCCGGGCGCCGCGCGGCCTTCAGAGGGTGAGGGCGGGTTTCGCGGCGCCGGGGATTTTCGGGTCGATGGTGATGAGGGCGCCGTCCCGCCATTGCTGGAGGGTGACGAAACTTTCCCGGTTCTGGCCCGTGGTGTCGAAGCGGACGCCCCAGCCATTCGCCAGGCTGCCGCGCGGGCGGCTGATGGCGGTGAGCGATGCCGGCAGCGGCTTGCCGGTGCGCAGCGCGTCCAGCGCCAGCGTGGTGCCGACATGGGTGGTAAGGCTCGCCCCGCCGCGCGGTGGGGCGGCATAGCGCCGCTGATAGGCTGCCGCGATCGATGCCGAGTCCTCTCCGTAAAGCGGGTTGCCGATCACCATCGTATTGTCGAGCGCGGGGCCCAGCGCCGCGCCCGTCTCGGCGAGGCCATAGCCAGGCCCGGCCCCGATGATCATCCGGGGCCGCCAGCCGGCCTCCTGCATGGCCTGGTAGAGCAGCAGCACATGCGCGGTGCGCCCGGCATGGATCAGCAGTTCGATGCCGGCGCGCCGCATCCGCGCGACTTCCTCGTCGAAATCCGCCGCTTCGGTGGCGTAGGCCATGCTGAGCACGACCGGTAGCCCGGCTCGCCGGCAGGCCGCGAGCATCGCGCCGGCGAAGGAGCCGTCCGTGGCGCCGATATCGAACAGGAGGGCAAGGCGCAGGCGTTCGGCGCCGGTCTTCCAGCCAGGGATCAGCAGCGTGGTGATGGCCGATTCGGCGGCACTGGCGAAATCCGTCGTTGTCGTGCAGATGCGGCTCAGGATCTTGAAATCGCGGCGGGTGATGCCGTCGGCCGGCGCGTCGAGCTCGACATAGGGAATGCCGGCGAGTTCGGCGGCGGCGGTCGCGGCGAAGGCGGCTGTCGATGACTGGCTGCCGAGAATCATGGCGATATCGGACGCCTTGCCGGCCTTGCGGATCATGCCGCGGATGGCCGCGTCGGGGTTTGCCGCATCGGCGCGGAGGACTTCAATGTCGGCGTCGATCCCGGCTCGCGCCGCATCGATCGCGAGTTCGACGCCGCGCCAGGCTTCGTCGCCGAGAAGCGTCTGGGCACCGGTCTCGGGAAACAGCGTCCCGATCAGCAGGCGCTTGCGTTGCTTTTTCGCGGCGTGAATCGACGCAGGCCGGGCGCCGCGGATCGATAGTCCGGCAGCGCCGAGGCCCCCGATGAAGGCGCGACGGGGCAGCAATCTCTTCACGGACGGGCGGAGCGTGGCGGTTGCTCGTTCATGGATCATATATATAGGTGAAGGAAGTGTGCGGATAGGCGCCGGAATTGTCGCGCCACGGGTCCATGGCCGCGCGGACAAGATGAGGAGACGCAGATGAGCCTGCCAGACAGCATGAAGCATGTGACGTTCGACCGCCCCGGTGGGCCGGAAGTGATGCATGTCGTGACCGGTCCGGTTCCGGAGCCTCGTGATGATGAGGTGCTGATCCGGGTGGAGGCTGCCGGCGTAAACCGGCCTGACGTGCAGCAGCGCAAGGGGGCGTATCCGCCGCCGCCGGGTGCAAGCCCGATTCTTGGCCTGGAGGCGGCGGGAACCGTGGTGGCATGCGGCGCCGCGGTTCACAATTGGCGGATGGGTGACCGCGTGACCGCACTCTGCAATGGCGGTGCCTACGCCGAGTATGTCGCGGTGCCGGCGGCGCAGTGCCTGCCGTGGCCTGCCGGCTTCGGCGCGATCGAGGCAGCTTCGTTGCCGGAGACGTATTTTACCGTCTGGGCCAATCTGTTTGATCTTGGTCGCCTGGCGCCCGGCGACTCCGTTCTCGTTCATGGCGGGACGTCCGGAATCGGCGTCGCCGCGCTCCAGATGGCCCATGCTCATGGCGCGAGCGTCTACGCCACCGCGGGCTCGGCTGCGAAGTGCAACGCTTGCCTCGAACTTGGCGCGACCGCTGCTATCAATTACCGTGAGCGGGATTTCCTTCATGAGATCAAGGCACTGACGGCCGGCAACGGGGTCGACGTGGTGCTCGACATGGTTGGAGCGCCCTACACCCAGCAGAATCTGCGTGCCTTGAGGCGTGGCGGGCGGCTGATCCAGATTGCCTTCATGGGAGGCAGCATCGCCAGCAATCTCGATCTCTTGCCGATCATGATCAACCGGCTGACCGTCACCGGATCGACGATGCGGCCTCGCAGCACTGCCGAGAAGGGGGGCATTGCTGCGGCATTGCGGGAACGCGCATGGCCTTGGCTCGAATCGGGGAAAATTCGCCCGGTGATTGCCGAAGCCTTGCCCTGGGGAGATGTTGTCCGCGCACATCGCTTGATGGAAGAGAGCGGACATATCGGGAAGATTATTCTTTCTTTCGAATAAAGATACTCCCATGCTCCTACGGTCCATAACGAACGTGTCTAATATGAAATTATGACACGCGTAGAGATCTAAAATTCTCCATATGATACGAAATCGAACTTTCCAGAAATGATAACGGAAAGTTTTTATTTTAAACTCAAATTTTTAGAAATTGCCTAAAATTTTCGTCTAATATGTTAGTTAAATCTAAAAACAATTGTTTTGAAAAGGCAAAGTTTCTCTTGCCTGCCACGCCAGTTCAGGATAATTGAGAATCATTCATGTAAGGGTTTTTCAGGAGTTTACGGTATGAGTTCATATATTACAGTCATAGGTGGCGTGAACAATTCCGCCACTCATGTCAGCGGAATTGTTCAGGTTCCCGCAAGCGGATTGAGCGGCACGAGCTTGGCGTCCCTTCAGTCGATCGTTGATGTGGTCAACGCGGCCGTTGCTAACGGCCAGTCGTCTATGGTCAACTTCGATGCGATTGCCGGGAAAACTGCAACGTTTGCCGGTTCCAGTTCTTCTGGTGGGATCTATGAGATCACCAACACGGACAGCACTGGCGCGTCGGCTGCCGGCACCGCGAACAATATCGGCGTTACAGTTCCGTCAAGCGCCAATGAGGTTGTCGTTCAGGTTCCGGGCACTGTTTCGGTTGCCGGTAACGGGTATACGTCAACCTATCTGATCGGTTCACAGAGCAATGCCGTCATCTCGACCAATGGTAGCGCGGCGCCATCCGGCAATTCGGGTTCGAACCCCAATCAGATTTACGATCTGGGGGGCAACACGACCATTTACGCGGGTGGCGATAATCAGGCCACGCTGAGCGGTGGCCTTGACCGCTTCAAGGTGCTGACCGGAAACGATACGGTTCTGGCCACCGGATCAGCCTCGGTTCAGGCGGGCGTTCCCACCGGCTACGCCGGCACGCTGGATTTTATCAACTCCAGTTCGGCGCAGGCAACGGTGCTTGGCGGCCACGGTTCGGTGACCGCGTTCGGCGGCAATGCCGGTGGCCTGCTCTACGGCGGCACAGGCGGCAACAACTCGTTGATCGGCGGCAATGGCGGCGTTTCGCTGGTGGGTGCGGGCAACAACGATTACCTCCTCGCCGGTGGTGGGGGAGCTACTACTTCCGCGCTCAATAACGATCTGTTTGCTGGACCGGGCAACGAAACCCTGATGGCGAGCTCCGTCACGCAAAACAACCTTTTCGCTGCGGGTTCGGGGACCGACATCATTTCGTCCGCCGGTTCCGGCAGTCAGGCGTTCTTCGCGGCAACCGGCTCGGCGACGATGTATGGTTCGACCGTTTCTGGCGCCACCAACACCTACTTCTTCTCGTCCTCGCTGCAGGGCGGCGGCGGCAACGACGTGCTTGAGAACTTCAATTCGAAGACCGACAACATTGTCATTCTCAGCGGTGTCAACATTGTAAGTGTCACTGGTGCGAACAACGGCAACTACCCCACCGGTGCCGCGCTCGTCACCCTCTCGGACAATACGCAGATCACCATGGTTGGCTACAATGCCAGCAACCTGCAGAAATTTGTTGGAGGCTCGATTATCACCTGACGTCTATTTTGGACGGGACATTTGAGCCAGCCCCGGGCCTTGTGCCCGGGGCTTTTTAGTTGCCGAGCGGCAAGTTCAATAACGGCGATATCACCTGGCAATGTCATGTCGTGACGCCGCTGGCAGGGTACGCCGATTGATGTCAGCGGCGCAGGGCCATCCGGATCGGCCCTTCGCGGCGGCCGTGGGTGAACTGATCCACCATGTCGTTGCCGCTGTTCATGACCGTGGCGGCATCGCCTTCCCACACGATCTTGCCGTCCTGCAACATGGCGATCCGGTCGCCGATACGCTGGGCACTCGCCATGTCGTGCGTGATGGTGATGGATGTCGAACCGAGGCGCTTCACGCAATCGACGATCAACCCATCGATCACGGCACCCATGATGGGGTCGAGCCCCGTCGTCGGTTCGTCGAAGAACATGATCGACGGTTCGGCGGCAATCGCCCGCGCCAGGCCAACGCGTTTCTGCATGCCACCGGAGAGCTCGGCCGGCGACAACTCGCCGACGCTGGCATCAAGGCCGACCTGAGCGAGCACACGGGCTGCGACCGTGCGCGCCTCGGCGCGGGTAACGCGGCCGCGTGCCAGCAGCCCGAACGCGACGTTTTCCCAGACTGGCCGGCTGTCGAACAGCGCGCCGTTCTGGAACAGCATCCCGATCTGGTCGCGCAGCGCGCGGGCGCGCGCCGGCCGCGCGGTGATCAGGTTTTCCCCATCGATCCAGATTTCGCCCTCATCCGGCGGGATCAGGCCGAGAATGCATTTCAGCAGCACCGACTTGCCGGTGCCCGACCCGCCGATGACGACGGTGCTCGTCTTCGGCATCACGTCGAGATCGACACCGTCGAGCACCCGCTTCGCGCCGAAGCTCTTGCGCAGCCCGCGGATGCGGATCTTCGGCTCGATGGTCCCGCCGCCGCTCACGAGAAGAACGCCTGGGTCATCAGATAGTCCAGTGCCAGGATCAGCACCGAGGCGGAGACCACCGCCGCCGTGGTCGCACCGCCAACGCCCTGCGCGCCGCCGCGCGAGCGGTAGCCGTGAAAACACCCCATCAACGCGATCACGAAGCCGAACACCGCCGCCTTCACAAGCCCGGAGACGACATCGTTGCTGTGCAGGTAGTTCACGGTGTCGCGCAGATAGGCGTTGGGCTCGAAGCCGAGCCTGACGGTGGAGACCAGGAAGCCGCCGGCCACGCCGAGAATGTCGGCGATCACCACCAGCAGCGGCAGGGCGATCACCCCGGCGAGCAGGCGCGGGGTGACGAGATAGCGCATCGGATCGGTGGCGAGTGTGGTCAGCGCGTCGATCTGGTCGGTCACCCGCATCGTGCCCATTTCCGCGGCAATCGCCGAGCCCGCCCGCCCCGCGACCATCAGGCCGGCCAGCACCGGGCCGAGCTCGCGGGTGAGCGACAGCACCACCACGCTCGCGATCACGCTCGAACTGTCGAACCGGGAAAAGCCGACATAGCTCTGCAGCGCCAGCACCATGCCGGTGAACACGGCGGTGAGGGCGACGACCGGCAGGCTCGAATAGCCGATTTCCATCAGCGCGCGGCCGAAATTGCGCAGATGGAAGGGCGGGCGCACCAGGCCGGACAGGCCGGCGGCGGCGAAGAGCGCAAGTTCGCCGAGCATGATCACGAAGCCGAGCGCAAGGCGGCCGAGAGCGGCAATCGGGTCGAGCACGAGATTCATGCGCCGGATTATACCGATTTCACGACCCGCCGATAGCGCGGGCCGAGCGAGGTCAGAATCTCGTAACCGATCGTGCCGGCCTCGGCGGCGATGGCATCGATGTCATGGCCCGGGCCGATCAGCTCGATGACGTCGCCGGGCGCGATGTCGGGATGATCGGTGACGTCGAACGTCGTCAGGTCCATCGACAGCCTGCCCGCGACCGGGATGATCTTCCCCTGCCAGCGCGCCGTCAGCCGGTTCGACAGCGACCGCGGCAACCCATCGGCATAGCCGACGCCGATCGTCGCGATACGCGAGGGCCGCGCCGCCCGCCAGGTGCCGTTGTAGCCGACGGTCTCGCCCGAAGCGATCGCGCGGATCTGCAGGATGGGGGCGGCGAGGGCGATGGCCGGGCGCATCGGATTCGCCGCCGTCGGTGTCGGGTTGCCGCCATAGAGCGCATAGCCCGGCCGCGCGAGGTCGGAGCCGAACCCAGGGCCGAGAAACAGGCCCGAGGAGTTGGCAAGGCTGGTCCGCAGCCAGGGGAACCGCGCGGCGAAAGCGGCGAAACGCTCGCGCTGCGCGGCATTCGCCGACGCATCCGGCTCCTCCGCGGCGACCAGATGCGTCATCACATGCGTCAGGCCCAGCCCGTCGAGAAGAGTCGGATGGGCGATGAGATGGGCCGCCTCGTCACGATCGAGGCCGAGCCGGTTCATCCCGGTATCGAGATGCAGGAACGAAGGCGGCGCCTCGTCATCGCCAGCGGCGCCGCGCCAGCGCGCGCAGGCCGCGAGCGAGCCCAGAACCGGCCTCAGCTCCCGCGCGCGCATCGTTTCCTCCTCGCCGGGCGGGCAGCCATTGAGCACGCCGATCCGCGCCGCCGGCAACAGGGCGCGCAGGGAAAGGGCCTCATCCAGCGTGGCGACGAAAAAGCTGCGGCAGCCGGCAGCGGCGAGGGCAGGGGCGATCAGCGCCGCGCCGAGTCCGTAGGCATCCGCCTTCACCACGCCGGCGACCTCCCCCGCATGGCGGGCGGCCAGCGCCTGCCAGTTGGCGGCGACGGCGCCGGGGTCGATGGTCAGGGTCGGGTGGTTCATGCGGCGTTGCGGAACAGTTGCCGGCGCTCCCGCAGGCGGGCGACATGCGCATCGAAACAGGCGCGCACCCGCTCGGGATCGTGCCGGCGCTCAAGGTCGCGAATGGTGAAGTGAACCTGGGCCATGGTCTGGAAATGGCTCATGAACAGGTAATTGGCGCCTGCCCCCGACAAGGCGCCGACCAGCGGCACGAGGGCCGCCATCGCCTGTTCGGACAGCATGACGGAAAAGCGCGCGGCGACCGTGCGCAGGAACAGCGAAAGCGGCGCATGGGTCAGCGCGCCGCGCACCGCCCAGTAGCTCGCCTCGACCTCGCCTTCCTCGTCGCGGATCGTGCCGAAGCCGAACACTTCGAGGCAGGCGCGCCGGGTTTCGAACGCGTCGATGTCCTCGCCATGGCTGCGGGCGATCTCGGCGATGGCGCGGAACATCATCGCCATGGTGAACGGAATGTCGGCCAGCGAGAGCGGGCCGCCGGCGAGGCCCGAGATCGCCCCGCTCGCCGCGACGGCGCCGCGATAGACCCGTTCGGAGGCCGGCCCCGCGCGGCGCGGCGCAAGTCCGGCGCGCGAGACGTCGAGCAGCGACCACAGAGCTTCGGAGGCGTAGTCCTCGATCGCCCGGCGGCTGTTCGGCAGGAACAGGTTCAGCGCGCGTTCCGCCGCGCCCACGGTGCCGCGGCCGATCCGGCTCAGCAGGCGGGCGAACAGCCCGTGCGCCGCGACATAGCGCTCCGCCGCCTGCGCGATCCGCGCAAGGTCGGCCTCGGGCAGGCCGGCGCAGGCATTGCCGCCTGATGTCGCCATCGCGCGCACTCCTTCCGTTCGCTCACCGGTCATTCATGTTGGGTGTCGAGGTCGGCAAATCGAGTGAATTCGGCCTCGAAGAACAGGTCGATCTTGCCGGTCGGGCCGTGGCGCTGCTTGGCGAGGATCAGCTCGGCGCGGTTGTGCACATGCTCCATGTCCTGCTGCCATTTGGCCAGCGCGTCCTGGAACTTGTCCTCCGAATCATACGCCATCTGCTTGGGCATCCGGGCCTGGAGGTAGTATTCGTCGCGATAGACGAACATCACCGCGTCGGCGTCCTGCTCGATCGTGCCGGACTCGCGAAGGTCGGAGAGCTGCGGGCGCTTGTCCTCGCGGGATTCCACGGCGCGGGAGAGCTGCGAGAGTGCGATGACCGGGACCGAGAGTTCCTTGGCGATGGCCTTCAGCCCCTGGGTGATCTGGCTGATTTCCAGCACGCGGTTGTCCGGCCTTGTGCCGGCGGCGGGGCGCATGAGCTGGAGATAGTCGACCACGATGAGCGCGAGGCCGCGCGTTCGCCGCAGCCGGCGGCAGCGGGTGCGCAGCGCGGAGAGGGTGATCGCCGGCGTGTCGTCGATGATCAGCGGCAGCCGGGCGATGCGGCGCGACACCGCGACGAAATTGTCGAAATCCTTCTGCCCGATCTCGCCGCGGCGGATGCGGTCGGAGGAGACGCGCGCCTCCTCGGCGAGAAGGCGGGTGGCGAGCTGCTCGGCGCTCATTTCAAGCGAGAAGACCGCGACGCACTGCTTTGCCTCGGCGTTCGGGTTCTCGGCGCGGGCCTCGTTGAGCAGGGCCTGGGCGGCGCCGAAGGCGATCTTCGTCGCGAGCGCCGTCTTGCCCATGCCGGGGCGGCCGGCGAGGATCAGCAGGTCCGACGGGTGCAACCCGCCGGTCCGGGCGTCGAGATCGGTGAGGCCCGTGGTCAGGCCCGAGACCTTGCCATCGCGCTCGAAGGCCTTGGCGGCGGTGTCGATCGCCATCGCCAGCGCGGTCTCGAAGGTCATCGCGGCGCCCTCGCTGCCGCCCTTGGTGGCGAGATCGAACAGCGCCTGCTCCGCCGCCTCGATCTGTGCGGTGCCGTCGAGCTCGGGATCCGACCCGAAGCCGCGATTGACCGTGAGCTCGCCCAGCTCGATCAGCTGCCGGCGGATCCAGGCATCGTAGATGATCCGGCCGTAATCGCCGGCATTGATGATCCCGACCATCGCGGTGAGCAACTGGCCGAGATAGGCCGCGCCGCCGACATCGTCGAGCAGGCCGGAATGTTCGAAGGTCGCGCGCAGCGTGACTGGGTCGGCGACCTGCCCGGCCTCGATCCGCCGGGCGATCGCCTCGTAGATCCGCCCATGCACCGCATCGGCGAAATGCTCGGGGGCGAGGAACTCCGAAACCCGCTCATAGGCCTTGTTGTTGGCCAGCAGGGCGCCGAGCAGGGCCTGTTCGGCCTCGAGATTGGCGGGCGGCAGTCTTGGGGAGACGGTGAGAAGCGCGGACTCGGTCATATCCATGACACGCTACTAGCGCGGCCGATGGATGCAGGACAGCGCGCCCGCCGCGCGACGGGGCTGTGGATAAGGTGGATAAGGTGGATAAGTCGCGGGCATGCACGGCATGAGGCCGTATCGCCGGTGGACGTGGGCCTGGCTGGAAATCAGCCCGGCGGCGTCACCACCACGAGCCTGGCAGCGGCCGGTTCAATGCAGCGACAAGGCATGTACGCCCCCGGTCCGTCCGCATGCGAACCGAGTTCGCCATCGCCGGGCGAGATGACGGTCCACACATGACCCGATTGGCCATCACCTCCAAGGGGGCTGGCCGTTCCCCGTTCTGCTGACCTAGTTTCCTCTTACCGAAACCCGCAGCATTTCAGAGGACAGATGAACGTCCCTGGTCGCGAAGTCGATCTTGAGGCAACCCGGCGGCGCATGTCGGGGGCGAACCGGCAGCGACGGTCGGCGGGGCGGGCCAGTTTGTCCATCGATCGTTCAGAAAGGAAAGACCATGTCTGCCATTGAGCCGCCCATCACGATCCGCGAAGCGGTTGGCGTCTTCACTGAACGAGATGCGTTCCAGGCCGCCGTGGACGATCTGCTGATGGCAGGTTTCGACCGTGCCGATATCAGCCTTCTGGCCTCCGAGGCCTCGGTATTCGAAACACCCCGGACCGAACGGCGGAACATTGCCGGTCTGGAGGATGATCCCAAAACACCGCGCGGAGACTACGTCTCGCCGGAATCCGTCGGAGATGCGGAAGGCGCGCTGATCGGCGGGCTGCTCTATGTCGGCGCGGTCGTTGCGGCGGTGCCGATCGTTGCCGCGGGCGGTGAGCTGGCAGCGGCGGTCATCGCCTCCGCGATCGGTGGCGGAACCGGCGGGCTGATCGGCGGTGTGCTCGCCAAATTCGTCGGCGACAGCCGAGCCAGGCGGCTGCAGGACCAGCTGGAACAAGGCGGCCTTCTGCTCTGGGTCCGGACATGGACGCCCGAGCAGGAGCGCCGCGCCCTGGACATTCTGACCCGGCATGGCGCCCGAGACGCGCATGTTCACGCACTTCCGGGGCTGTCGCACGGCGAAGGCGCGGAGCTCGGCGGCGGCAATGCCTGATACCCGCGGGCGCCGCGCGCGGCTGGGGCGCCGGATTTCGGCCGGGCGCGAGCCATCCGTCCTGCGGCAGGGTCGGCTCGATGCCCGGTGACGATCCCCATGATCTCGCCCGCTTCGTCGATGCCCAGGCGCCGGTGATCGGGCAGGTTTTCGCCGAACTCGCGGCCGGGCGGAAACGAACGCACTGGATGTGGTTCGTCTTTCCCCAGTTGCGCGGGCTCGGCCGCTCGCTGGCGGCGGCGCATTACGGCATCGGCTCGATGGCGGAAGCCCGCGCCTACATGGCGCATCCGCTGCTTGGCGCCCGCCTGCGCGAGGCCGCCGCGCTCGTGCTGGCGGCCAAAGCCGATTCGCCGGAGGCGATCTTCGGCCCGATCGATGCGCTGAAGTTCCGCTCTTCGATGAGCCTGTTCGCGCTGGCGTGCGGCGACGAAATCTGCCAGGCGAATCTCGACCGCTGGTACGACGGACAGCCCGATCCCGAGACGGTTCGGCGGCTTGGGGCGGCGCCGTTCAGGTCCTGATCACGCCCTTGGTCGCAATCACGTTGGCATAGAGCCGCCGGTCGCCGGTCTGGACGATCACGAAACTGTCCCGCGCGGCGGCGTAGAAGCCATGGCGATCCAGTGTGCCCATCCGTTCGGCGCCCACCCCGGCCCCGGCCGCGATCTGCCGGAACTCCGCCACCGCCGGAGGCACGGCCGCCGCGTCGCCGACGACCTGCATGGTCAGCAGCGGCAAGGGGATGAAATCATCGACCGGCAGGACGCTCAGCACCGCCCGGAACACCGTCCCGGCCTCGAGGCCCGGCATGGCGACCAGGCGCCTCGCACAGGTGGCGGCGGGAAAATTCGCGTCGACGATGGCGATCGTGTCGCCATGGCCCATCGCCCGCAACGCATGCAGAAGATCGGCGGTGAGGATGGGATCGATACCGTGCAGCATGGGCGCTCCTTCATGTGTCGCGGGTCAGTAGGTCGAGAATGGCCTGGCGGGTCGGCAGGGAGGGCTGCGCGCCGGTCCGTGTCGCGGCGAGCGCGCCGGCCGCATTGCCGAAACGGACAGCCTCCTCGATCGAGCCGCCCGCCTCGAGCGAGGCAGCCAGCGCGCCGGCGAAGGCGTCGCCGCAGGCGGTGGTATCGACCACCGGAACCCGATGCGGCTCAACCCGGCTACCCGCCTTGCCCGCGTGCCATACCACGCCAGCGGCGCCGAGGGTGACAATGGCCGCCTGCCGTCCGGCGGCAAGGCGGTGGGCCATCTCGGCCGGTGCGGCATCCGGAGAATCGGCGCCCAGGAGGGCTGCCGCTTCGGTTTCGTTGACCACGAGAATGTCGGTTTCAGCCAGGAGATCGGCCCGCGTGGCCGGATCGAGCCGGTCCACCGGCGAGGCGTTGAGCACCGTCCGCCCGCCGGCGGCCCTCATTCGTCGCGCCGCCGCCAGAACGGTTTCCACGGGCACCTCCAGCTGGGCCAGCAGCAGCCCTGCCGGCACCGGATCGGGCAGGCGCTCCGGCCGCAGATCCTGGTTCGCGCCCGGGACGACGACGATGCGGTTCTGCCCGCCTTCCTCCACGGTGATGAGCGCGACCCCGCTCGCCGCGTCGACGCGGCGCAGAAGGGAGAGATCGATGCCTTCCGCGGCGAGCGTCGCGTGGAGGGCATCGCCATGGGCGTCGCGGCCGAGGCAGGTGGCGAAGGCGACCGTTGCGCCCGCCCGCCGCGCGGCGACTGCCTGGTTCGCCCCCTTGCCGCCCGGATAAGTCGCGTAATCGAGGCCCATGACGGTTTCGCCCGCATCCGGGGCGCGCCGTGTCCGCACCACGAGATCCATATTCGCGCTGCCGACGACGAGCATGGGCTCCGTTCCTCCGTATCGCACCGGAATCCCGCGGCGGCGGGTTCGACCCGACTTCTGCGGGCTTCGGCGCCGCAAGTCAAAATGCCGGATGCCGGCGCGGCGCCGCCTTCCCGGCGGGCGGGGTGTCAGGCGATCGATTCTCCGTGCAGCACCTCATCCAGGCCCTGCCGTTCCTCGTCACGGGTCACACGCAGGCCGACCAGGCGCTGCGTGGCGAACAGGATGCCGGCGGTGACGACGCCGCAATAGATCATCGTCGCCGCCACGCCGAGCGCCTGGATCGCCAGCTGGTGCAGTCCGGGTTCGACCGCGCCGCCCGAAAGCGGGCCGAAGGCGAGCACGCCGGTGGCCAGCGTGCCGAGAATGCCCGCGACACCATGCACACCGAAAGCATCGAGCGAATCATCGTAGCGAAGGCGGATTTTCACGACGGTGACGGCCCAGAAACAGACCACGCCAGCCGCAAGCCCGAGCAGCAGTGCCGGGCCGGGAAGCAGGAAGCCCGCCGCCGGGGTGATGGCCACAAGGCCGGCCACGGCACCGGAAATCGCGCCCAGCACCGTGGGACGGCCGAGATGCGCCCATTCGACCGCGGTCCAGGACAGGGTCGCTCCCGCCGCGGCCATCTGGGTGACCAGCACTGCCATGCCGGCATTCGGATTGGCGCCGCCGGCGCCGCCGGAATTGAAGCCCAGCCAGCCGACCCACAACAGCGAGGCGCCCATCACCGCATAGGACAGGTTCCAGGGCATCATGTTGTCCTGTCCGAAACCGAGGCGGCGGCCGAGATAGAGCGCGCAGACGAGGCCGGCAATGCCGGAATTCACCTCGACGACCGTGCCGCCCGCGTAGTCGGCGATGCCGAGCCGGTAGAGCCAGCCTGCGGGACTCCAGACCCAGTGGGCGATTGGCGCGTAAACCAGCAGCGACCATGCGGCCATCACGATCAGCAGGGCGGAAAACTTCATCCGCTCGGCGAAGCTGCCGGTGATCACGGCCGGGGTGATGATCGCGAAGGTGAGCTGGAACATGACGAACACGCTCTCCGGCACCCGCAGATGCACGGCGTCGGGTAGCCCCGTGCCGAGGGTGAAGGGCAGGTTCCAGTCACGCGCCAGGTTTTCCAGCAGGACATCGCCCAGCCCGCCGACGAAGCCGTTGCCGTTGGAAAAGGCCAGGCTGTAGCCGACCACGAGCCACAGGACGGAAACGACCGCGCAGATGACGACGCTCTGCATCATGATCGAAAGCACGTTCTTCTTGCGGACCATGCCGCCGTAGAACAGCACGAGGCCGGGAATGGTCATCAGCAGCACCAGGACCGAACTGACCAACATCCAGGCAGTATCGCCCGCGCTCAAACCCGATTCTGCCGCTTTTGCAGGCAAACAGATGCCGGCAAGCGGGAGCGAGAGGGCTCCCACCGTCCATAAACGTCGCGTCATGGCGACCCGCTCCTTCTTGTTCCGCCCGTTATCCGATGCGGCTGATCCGTGTGACATCGGGCAGTTAGCAGGAATTGTGCCAAAACCTCGGGCGCTGGCCGGGCCGTCAGGCAGGATCGGGGATGAACTTCCATAAGCACGTCATTCCGGCACATGGCCGGTGGCGATCGCCCTTCGCGACCTCGTTGCAGCCTGTCCTGGATTACGCCGAAATCATCGTCCGGACTCGGCCCGAACCTTGTTTCGCCACGATTCCGCGCTGTAGGGTCCGACAGCCGGAAACGCTCCGGCGCGGGAAGGAGCATTCAATGACGGATTGGAAGCGCAGGCGGCGGCAAGCGACCACGCTGGGGCTGATTGCGGCAATGACGGTGACGCTGGCCGGGTGCGGCGCGGATGCCGGCAATCGCATGAGCGGCGGGGCTGCCGGCGGGGCCGCCACGGGCGCGACCTTCGGCCTGATCGGCGGGCCGATCGGCGTTCTCGTCGGCGGTGCCGTTGGAGGCGGCATTGGCGCTCTCACCGCCGCGAACACGACGCCGAAGCAGGTGAATCTCGGCAATCCGCCCTGGGCCGGCGGCGCGGCGGCGCCGACCACGAACGAAGCCGGGCCAGGGCCGGCCAATGCGGCACCGCAGCAACTGGCGCCGGCGCCTATGTCTTCCTCTCGTGGCTACACGAGCGGTACGGGAAGCGATACCGGCTATGGCGGGAACAGCAGCGTTCAGGCGCAGCCGCTCGCCCCGCCGGGCTGACCTCGCGCGGCCGCGCGGTCAGGCGCTGCCGTTGACGTATTCCCGCAGGCTGCGCACTTCGTGCGTCTGCGTCTCGATCAGCGACTTCACCACGTCGCCGATACTGACGACACCGACCAGCTTGCCCCCGTCGACGATGGGCAGATGGCGGAAACGCCCGTCGGTCATCAGGTTTTCCGCCTCGAAAACCGTGGTCGACGGCGTCGCCGTGGTGGGGGCGCGGGTCATCAGCTGGCTCGCCTCCATCTCCAGCGTCGCGGCGCCGTTCGCCGCCAGGCTTCTGACCACGTCGCGCTCCGAGAGAATCCCGAGCAGGTCGCTGTTCGGCGACTGCACGACCACAGCGCCGATGCGCTTCTCCGCCAGCACGACGACCACCTCGCGGATACGCGCCTCAGGCGGCACCGAGATCAGCGCGGTGGGTTTCCGTTTCAGTATCGCAGCCATCGTTGTCATCGCAAACCTCCCGAGGACGCCCTCGCCGCACGACGGCGCGGCGGACAGGCTCATTCCAGACCAGACTATGTCGGCGGTTTCGCCCAGATCAACACAAATGGTTCATCTCGCCGGATTTTCATCATCCCGTGCGGCGCGTCCGGCCGCAACCCACGCCTCCTGAGCCGCGACGATGGCGAGTTCGTCCGTTCCGAGGGCGGCGGTGATGCGGAGCAGTTCCGTCGTTGCTGCCGCGGCGGCGGTCAGGGCCGCGTCAAGCCGACGCGACGGCAGGTAATGGGCCATGAACAGGGCGGCGAAGGCATCGCCTGCGCCGGAGAACCGCCCGGCGAGGCGGGGCACGGAGATCTGCCGGCGCCCATCCGGGTCGATGGCGAGGATGTCGAGCATGCCGGGCGCCGTATCCGCGCCGGCGAAACCGGTCAGGACGACCAGCCTCGTGCCAAGCGCCTCCATGGCGGCGAAGGCGCTGGACCTGTCCGTGGGGGTGGTGCCGGCAAGAATGCCGAGCTCGAAGGCGTTCGGCAGCGCGATATCGGCGCGCGGCACCAGGGTTTCGCGGATCGCGGCGATCAGCGGCGGCGGCACGTAGGCGCGCCCGTCATCGCCGATGACCGGATCGCAGACATAGAGCGCCGCCGGATTCGCCGCCCGCGCCCGGCTGACGGCCTCGCCCACCACGGGAACCGCGGCCGCGGCGCCGAGATATCCGGACAGCACCGCCTCGCACCGCGCGAAGGCGCCGCGCGCGGCGAGCCCGTCCAGCAGGGCGGCAAGCCGCGCCGGCTTCACCGGGCCACCCTCGGCGCCGCCATGGCCGGGATGATGCGACAGCAGGACCGTCGGCAGCGGCCAGACCTCGTGGCCATGCCGCGCCAGGATGAAGGCCGCGCCGGCATTGCCGACCGCGCCGTTGAGCACCTGTGACTGGATCGAGAGAATCGCCATGGCCCGGTTTGGCGGCAGGGCGCGCGGCCTGGCAAGGGCCGACGGTTGCATGCCCGCCTTCCCTGCGCCATCTCACCGGGCAAACGTCTTCATTCATTGTCGAAAGGTCTTGCCGTGGCGCGTATTCCCAAGCTTTTTCAGCCGGTCAGCTTCCGCAGCGTCGAGGCGCGCAACCGCATCGTTGTCTCGCCGATGTGCCAGTACAGCGCGATCGACGGCCTCGGGCAGGACTGGCACATCCAGAATCTCGGCGCCAAGGCGATGGGCGGCGCCGGCATCGTCTTCACCGAGGCGACGCATGTCTCGCCCGCGGCGCGGATCACCGCCCATTGCCTCGGCCTCTGGAATGACGGGCACGAGGCATTCATGAAGCGCCTCGTCGCGCTGATCGAATACGGCGGCGCGGTGCCGGCGATCCAGATCGCCCATGCCGGCCGCAAGGCAAGCCAGACCCAGCCCTGGAAGGGCGACGGGTTCGTGGCGCCCGATGCGGCGGATGGCTGGCTGCCGGTGGCGCCGAGTCCGCTGCCCTTCGCGCCTGATCGCCCCGCTCCGCACGAACTCACCGCCGGCGAGATCGCCGCCATCGTGGGCGATTTCGCCGCGACCACGGCCCGCGCCCGCAGCGCCGGGTTCCGCATCGTCGAGCTTCACGCGGCGCATGGCTATCTGCTGCACCAGTTCCTCTCGCCGGTCAGCAATCATCGCACCGACGCCTATGGCGGCGATCTCGCCAACCGCGCGCGGATCGTGATGGAGGCGATCGACGCTATGCGGGCGGAATGGCCGGACGACCTGCCCTTCTTCGTGCGCCTGTCCTGCACCGACTGGATCGAGGGCGGTTTCGACGCCGACCAGGCGGTGACGCTGTGCCGCTGGCTCGCCGCCCGCGGCGATGTCGACCTGATCGACAGTTCGACCGGCGGAATTTCGCCGCAGCAGAGGATTCCCTCGATCCACCCCGGCTACCAGGTGCCGTTCGCCGAGCGCATCCGCCGCGAGGCCGGGATCGCGACCGGCGCGGTCGGCATGATCCGCGAGCCCGAGCTTGCGGCCGAGATCGTCGCCAACGAGCGGGCGGATCTCGTCTTCCTCGCCCGTGCCCTGCTGGCCGACCCGGCATGGCCGATCCGCGCGGCGCAGCATTTCGGCCTGCCGGTTGATCTCGTGCCGCAATATCAGCGGGCTCTCGTCTGACCTTCGGCCGGGTCGCGCCAGCGTCACGAAGGTCTTGACGCGGCGCGAATCGGCCCTTTAAGAACAGATGTTAGCGTTTTGTTCCCAAAAGCGTCCTGTCGGCCCCGGCCATTGCGGCGCATTCGGGGCAAGAAGCCGGAGAATGCCCGATGCTCACCCGCAAGCAACACGAACTGCTGGTCTATATCGATCAGCATCTGCGCCGGACGGGCTGCTCCCCGAGTTTCGAGGAGATGAAGGAGGCGCTCGACCTCAAGTCGAAATCGGGCATTCACCGGCTGATCGGCGCGCTGGAGGAACGCGGGTTCCTGCGCCGGCACAAGCACCGCGCGCGGGCGCTGGAAGTGCTGCGCCTGCCCTCGGATGCCGCGGCGGACCGGCCGGATACGGGCTTCGCGCCCAATGTGATCCGGGGCGATTTCACCGCCCGCCTGCAGGGCGCGCGCGCGGCCGATCCGGCGGCGGCCATCACCCTGCCGCTGTACGGGCGGATCGCCGCCGGCCAGCCGATCGAGGCGCTGCGCGAGCACCAGGCCGAAATCGAGATTCCCGCCTCGCTCGTGGGTCCGGGCGAGCACTACGCGCTCGAGGTGGCCGGCGATTCGATGGTTGATGCCGGGATCCTCGATGGCGACACCGCCATCATCCGCCGGGGTGAGACCGCCGAGACGGGGCAGATCGTCGTGGCGCTGATCGACGATGTCGAGGTGACGCTCAAGCGGCTGCGCCGGCGCGGCAACTCGACGGCGCTGGAACCGGCCAACCCGCGCTACGAGATCCGCATCTTCCCGGCCGAGCGGGTGAAGGTCCAGGGGCGGCTGGTCGCGCTGTTCCGGCGCTACTGAGCCGGCCCCACCCCCCTTTGACCCGCCGGCCAACCGGGCCGATATTGCGCGCATGAGCGTGTGGGGGAAGATCATCGGCGGCGTCGCGGGGTTCGCCGTCGGCGGGCCGTTCGGCGCCGTGGCCGGCGCCGCGCTGGGCCATGCCGCCGATACCGGCGATCTCGGCTCGCTCGGCGCCCGGCTCGGCCGCGCCCTGCCGCTCGACTCCGCCCGCTTTGCCGCCCTGCTCGGCCGGCGCGAACAGGTGTTCGCCATCGGCGCCACCGTTCTCGCCGCCAAGCTCGCGAAATGCGACGGGCCGGTGGTCCGCGCCGAGATCGACGCGTTCAAGCGGCAGTTCCGCATCGAGGATGCGGCGATCCCGACGATCGGGCACCTGTTCGACCAGGCGCGCGAGGATGCGTCCGGCTTCGAGCCCTATGCGCGCCAGCTCGGCGAGAGCTTCGCCGACAACCGCCTTGCCCTCGAGCAGGTGCTCGGCGCGCTGTTCGCCATCGCCCGGGCGGACGGGCCGGTGAACGCGCGCGAAGCCGACATGCTGGCGCGGATCGGCGCGCTGTTCGGCCTGGGCGAGGCGGCCCGCGCCCGGGCGGCGAACCCTTCGGGCGGCAATCTCGGTGAGGATCCGTATCAGGTGCTGGGCATCGCCCGCACATCCAGCACCGAGGCGATCCGCGCCCACTGGAAGGCCCTGATGCGCGAGAACCATCCGGACCAGCTTGCCGCGCGCGGCGTGCCGGCGGAGTTCATCGCCCGCGCGACCGAACGCGTCGCCCGGATCAACGCCGCCTGGGACGCCATCAAGCGCGAGCGCGGCGCGTGATCTCGCCCAACCGGGACGCGCGGCCGGCGGGAATGCCGGTCGATCACCTGGTGCTCCACTATACCGGCATGCGCAGCGCGGCGGCCGCGATCGAACGGCTCTGCGACCCGGCGGCGAAGGTTTCGGCGCACTATGTCGTCGACGAGGCGGGCGGCCTTCACGCGCTGGTCCCAGAGCGGGACCGCGCCTGGCATGCCGGGATCAGCTTCTGGCGCGGCGCGCGCGGGCTGAACGACCGGTCGATCGGCATCGAGATCGTCAATCCCGGCCATGAATGGGGTTATGTCCCGTTCCCGCCGCAACAGGTCGCGGCGGTCATCGAGCTTTGCCTTGGCATTCTCGGCCGCCATCCGATCCCGCCGCGGAACGTGGTCGGCCATTCGGACATCGCGCCGGACCGCAAGCAGGACCCTGGCGAGCTGTTTCCCTGGCCGCAACTCGCCGCCGCGGGGATCGGCCTGTGGTCGGCGGCGGCGGGTGCCGCGGGCGACGATCTCGCCGCCGATCTCGCCGCGATCGGCTATGACGTGGCGCTCGACCGCGCCGCGGTCGTGGCCGCGTTCCAGCGGCGGTTCCGGCCCGAACGGGTCGATGGTGTGGCGGATGCCGGCACGCGCGCCCGCGCCGCGGCGATCCGCGCCCTGTTCGGCGCCCATTGACCGGGCGCTGGCGATCGCCCAAGAAGCGCGGGCCAGACGGTTGGACGGCCGCCGTGCCGCTCGCGGCGCGGAGGAAAGTCCGGGCTCCATGGAATGACGGTGCCGGCTAACGGCCGGCGGGGGCGACCCCAGGGAAAGTGCCACAGAAAACATACCGCCGGTACGCCTCGGCCTGCCGGCAAGGGTGAAAAGGTGCGGTAAGAGCGCACCGCGCCGCCGGCAACGGGGGCGGCAGGGAAAACCCCACCGGGAGCAAGACCGAATAGGGGCGACCGGCGGCATGAGCGATCATGGCCGCGGAGGGATTCCGCCTCGTCGCCCGGGTTGGTCGCGCGAGGCACGCAGCGATGCGTGTCCCAGATGAATGGCCGTCCAGCATCCGCGAGGGTGTGGACAGAACCCGGCTTACAGACCGTCTGGCATTTTTGCCCCCGCGCGCCGCCCGGCCATGCCCGCGCGCGATTAGGCAATCGGGGCCGGCTCTGCTATGAGTAAGGTCAGATTTCCCGCCCAATGGAGTGCTTGACCGGCATGACCAGCACCGCCGATTCGACCGCCGTACCCGCTTCCGAAGACCCGGCCGCCGCGCCCGACGGCGTCTATGACGCCGCCTCGATCAGCGTGCTGCGCGGCCTCGATGCGGTGCGCAAGCGGCCCGGCATGTATATCGGCGACACCGATGACGGATCCGGCCTGCACCACATGGGCTTCGAGATCATCGACAACGCGGTGGACGAGGCGCAGGCCGGCTTTGCCGACCGGGTCGATGTCGTGCTCAACGGCGACGGCTCGATGACGGTGACCGACAATGGCCGCGGCATCCCGACCGACATTCATCCCGAAGAGGGGATTTCGGCGGCCGAGGTGGTGCTGACGCGGTTGCACGCCGGCGGCAAGTTCAACCAGAATTCCTACAAGGTGTCCGGCGGGCTGCACGGCGTTGGCGCGGCGGTGGTGAACGCGCTGTCGGAATGGATGGAGGTGCGGATCTGGCGGGACGGCAAGGAGCACCTCATCCGCTTCGAGAACGGCGACACGGTGGCGCCGCTCGCGGTGGTCGGCGCGTCGGAGCACGGCACCGGCACCTCGGTCACGTTCAGGCCCTCGGCCGCGACCTTCACCCGCACCGAGTTCGATTTCGCGATCTACGAGCGGCGGCTGCGGGAGCTTGCCTTCCTCAATTCCGGCCTGACGATCAACCTGCGCGACGAGCGGCACAGCGCCGTGCAGGAGGCGCATTTCCGCTACGAGGGCGGCCTCGTCGAATTCGTCTCCTGGCTCGACCGCGCGAAGACACAGCTGTTCTCGCCGCCGGTTACCGCGTTCAAGGACGATGCGCCCGGCGGCATCAAGGTCGAGTTCGCGCTCGCCTGGAACGACACCTATCACGAGACGATGCTCTGCTTCACCAACAACATCGTCCAGCGCGACGGCGGCACCCATCTCGCCGGCTTCCGCTCGGCGCTGACGCGCGTGGTTTCCAAATACGCGGAGAGCCTCGGCAAGAAGGACAGCCTCTCGCTCTCCGGCGAGGACATGCGCGAGGGGCTGACGGCGGTGCTTTCGGTGAAGGTGCCGGACCCGAAATTCTCGTCGCAGACCAAGGACAAGCTCGTCTCCTCCGAGGTGCAGCCGCTGGTGCAGGCGGCGGTGGCGGATGCGCTGGAACACTGGTTCGAGACGCACCCGAAGGAAGGCAGGCTGATCGCCCAGAAGGTGATGGACGCCGCCTCCGCCCGCGAGGCGGCGCGCAAGGCCCGCGAACTCACCCGCCGCAAGGGCGTGCTCGACATCTCGACCCTGCCCGGCAAGCTGGCCGACTGCCAGGAACGCGACCCGGCGAAGTCGGAAATCTTCATCGTCGAGGGTGACTCGGCGGGCGGCTCGGCCAAGCAGGGGCGCGACCGCAAGACCCAGGCGATCCTGCCGCTGAAGGGCAAGATCCTCAATGTCGAGCGGGCGCGGTTCGACCGGATGCTGGGTTCCGCGGAAATCGGCACCCTGATCACCGCCCTCGGCACCGGCATCGGCCCGGCCGAGCCGGAGCAGGGCGGGTTCGACATCTCGAAGCTGCGCTATCACCGCATCGTCATCATGACCGACGCGGATGTCGACGGCTCGCATATCCGCACGCTGCTGCTCACCTTCTTCTTCCGCCAGATGCGCGAGCTGATCGAGCGCGGGCACCTCTATATCGCGCAGCCGCCGCTCTATCGCGTCAAGCGCGGGAACGAGGAGCGCTACCTGAAGGACGACGACGCGATGGAGGCCTACCTCTTCGAGCGCGCGCTGGCCGAGGTGGCGATCGAGGGTGTGGACCTCGCGGCCGAACTGCCGTTCATGCGCGAGGCGGCGCGGCGGATCGCCGATCTCGCGCGGGATATTCCGGTGGCCTATGTCGAACAGGCCGCCATCGCCGGACTGCTCGGGGCGACGCCCGAGGCCGCCGGCGATCTGGCGCCCGTGCTCGCGGCGCGGCTCGATGCGATTTCGCTGCCGAACGAACGCGGCTGGATGGTCGCGGTGGATGCCCAGGGTGTCACCATGGCGCGGACCGTGCGCGGCGTTGCCGAGCGGCACACGATCGATCTCGCGATGCTGCGCTCATCCGATGCGCGCTGGCTCGCCGAGCGGTCCGGCCGCCTCGAGGCGCGCTTCGCGACCGCGCCGCAACTGGCGCACGGAACCGCGGCGCAGCCGGTCCGCGGCCCGTCCAGCCTGATCGAAACCCTGTTCGGCATCGGGCGCAAGGGATTGTCGATCCAGCGGTTCAAGGGGCTGGGCGAGATGAATCCCGACCAGCTCTGGCAGACCACGCTCGATCCCACGACCCGCCGCCTGCTGCAGGTGCGGATTGGCGACGCCGAGGACAGCGACCAGATCTTCTCGACCCTGATGGGCGATGTCGTCGAACCGCGCCGGGAATTCATCGTCGGCAATGCGCTCAAGGTCGCCAATCTCGACGTGTGACCGCGGCTGGAGCGGTCCGGTCCGCTGCCGGGAGTGCTGATGGTATCCGGAATGCATTCCGTGACATGCATTGGCGCATTTGCGCTTGTGGCTGTCTGGCGGAATGGAATTTCGGGCGGGCGAAGCCCGTTCGACGGTGCTGTCGGCCAGCATGTCGTGGATGATCAAGATGTGATTGCCCGGGGACTGTCTGATCGGAAAGGACTGACGTTATAATTCAGCCCATCATGCAGCGTCTGTCGCGGGGACAGTTATTCGGGATCGCCATCGTGCTCGTGATTTCCACGAGTTTTATCGCGGCTGTCGTGTATGGCGCCGTGTTCGGTGATACACAGGCCGCGAAACATTATTCCGCAGTGGCGCCCGGCGAACAATAGGCCAGGGCGCCAGGTCGCGGCCGCGCCTTCAGTCCGGCAATCGTTCTGCCGGCATGACGGGACATCCAGGCCACAACGCACGACATTCGAACCGGTCGGAAGATGCCTCGACATCCGCCTTTGTGCCGGCAGGGGCGATTGTAGCCTCTCAACGATGGATGGCCGGATCACCTGATTCGGGGAAAGTCATCGCCAGGAACAGTTTCAGGCTCGGATTCATGTTGGCCGCACACCAGGCAAGGACGTGATCAATCGTCGGCGCCTCCTCCAATTCACAGAACTGCACGCCCGAAGGGGCCAGTCTGCTCACCGAAACCGGCACGAGGCCGGCGCCGATCCCTTCGGCCGCGAGGCTGACGATTGTCGTCTGCAACTGGGTCTCTACCCGGATCGTCGGTCTGAATCCCCCCGCGTGGCAATACTCTTCAATCACGTTGCGCAAGGCGGGCGCGGTTTCGGCGGGCGTGAGGATCAGCGGCAGGTTTACCAGATCGTCGCGGCAGATCAGGCTCCGCGCCGCCAGTTCATGCCCGGCCTGAAGGACGACGCAAAGCCGCTCCCGATAAACCGGCCGGACTTCGAGCCCGCGCACCGGCGGCGGCGGAAACATGACGCCGAGGTCGAGTTGCCCCGCCATCAGATCGCTGACCAATATGTTCGGCATCACCTCCCGCAAACGCAATTCCACGCCCGGCAGGTCGGTCATGACCCGGCGGGCCAGTTTCGGAACGATGGTTTGGGCGGCATGCATCATGAAGCCGAGGGAGAGTTCGCCGATTTCGCCGGAAGCCGCGCGGCGTGCGTTGCGACACGCCCGATCGAAGAGGGTCACGATCTCGCGCGCCTCGGCAACAAAACGAAGGCCCGCTTGCGTCAGGCGCACATGGCGGGAATGCCGATCGACGAGCCGCACCCCAAGATCCTTCTCAAGGGCCATGATCTGCCTGCTGAGCGGCGGTTGGGTAAGGTTCAACCGCTCCGCTGCGCGCCCGAAATGGAGCGTCTCGGCGAGTGCGATGAAGTAACGCAGCTGGCGGATATCGGGCATGATACCGAATAAGCATCAATCGGGACGTTAATCGGTATTAGACAGTATCAATCGATGAGTCTACATGCCCGCCATGCTGTCGACCCTCATCATCGTCATCCCGGTCTTTGCCTTGATCTTCGCCGGCTGGCTGGCGCGGCGCCTCGCCGTGCTCGGTTCGAATGCGACGACCGAACTCAACCGCTTCGTCGTGTATCTCGCATTGCCGGCGCTGCTGTTCGATATCGTCGCGCATGCCCGTTTGTCGGAGATCTGGCAGCCGGGCTTTATCGCCGTGTTCGCACTCGGATGCCTTGCCGTCTTCGCGTTGACGGTCCTGGTGAGCCTGAAGCGGCCATTGCATCTGGCCGATGCGGTGATCGACGGACTCAATGCGGGCTATGCGAATGTCGGCTTCATCGGGTTTCCGCTGGTGGCGGTCGCCATCGGCCGCAATGCGCTCGGGCCGACCCTGGTCGCGACGATGATCACCGTCTGCGTCCTGTTCGGAGCCGCGATCGTGCTGATCGAAATCGGCCTGCAAACGGAGCAGCGCCCGGCCCGCATGGTCCTGAAAGTCGTGCGGTCGCTCGGGCGGAATCCTCTTCTGGTCGCACCGGTGGCCGGCGCCGTCGTGCCGATCGCCGGGCTTGCAATTCCATCCGCCGCCGAGACGTTCCTGAAACTGCTGGGCGGCGCGGCGTCACCGTGCGCTTTGGTGGCGCTTGGCCTTTTCCTTGCGGAGCAGCGGGATACGAAGCCAGATGCGGCGCCCGCCTGCCTGCTCGTCGGATTCAAGCTGGTCCTCCAGCCGGCGCTGACCTGGGTATTGGCCAGTTTCGTATTCGAACTGCCGGCCGCTCTCTCGCATACGGCAGTCCTTCTGGCGGCATTGCCGACCGGCACCGGGCCTTTCATGCTGGCCGAGTACTATCGGCGGGAGGCGGGAATGACATCGAAGGTCATTCTCGCTTCCACGGTGCTCTCGCTACTCAGCGTCTCGGGCTACCTCTACGTCACGCATTGAGGCGGCAGGCCGCCCGTGCCGCCAGACCGTGAACGGTCCGGGCGACGGCGGACATCAACGGCAGATTTCATGACCGGCGGTGCCAGGCCTTTCGGCGGGTACCAATCCCCGCCGCCGCCGAACCAGGGACCGGAAAAGGCAGCATACCTGCCTATACTACGCATTAATATTTTTCGATCAGAATAACCCCGATATCGGGAAGTTTGTGATGCATGCGTACTAACAAGGCCGCCTGGTCGAGGGGCGCGGTTGGCTTTCTCTGGATTGCTGTCGCACTCGTCGTTCTGATCTGTGGCGCATTCGAGCGGTTCGAATTCGAGGATGTTGCGAACGGCATCCGGGCGCAGGCAAAGACGGTCGCGACGGAATATGCAGGCACGATCGCGCGGCGCCTGTTCAACCAGTTTACCGAACTGGAATTCATCGCGATCAGCCTTCTTGCCCCGCAGCCGGACGGGACGATATCTCCATCGCCGCGAACGATGCACGCTCTTTTCCGCTTCATGGCACTGCATCCGAGCCTTTATGCGTTCAACGTGCAGTCGCCGGACGGTAACCGCATCATCTGGTCGACGATCAGGCAACCGAAGCGACCGATCACGATGGCATCGGGGTTCACACCCCTGCCAGCCCATGCCGGATATCTGCTGGGGCGGCCGCGCTTTGCCTCCCGTGTGCATAGTTACGCCATAACGATGCGGTATCGCGCATCGGGTCCAGACGGGCGAACGCGGTATTTCGTTGGCACACCCTACAGGCTCGATCGGCTTTTCGCCTTTCCGAACCGCTTGCGCACACCGCTTGCGCTCTCCGTGATCGATTTGAGAAACCACAGGGAGCTTGCCACCTGGCGATCCGGCCGGCTCGATTTCAGCGAATTTAACAAGCGGGACACGGGCGTTGCCGGGAAGGCAGGCGGCAGACCTCTCGTCCGCGGTCAAGCCGGCATCGTGCCGGTGCCGGGCCTGCCGCTGGAAATTGCCGCGGGCTGGCCCCGAAATGTCGTCTTCGACGATTGGGTCCGGACAGGTCGTCTCCGCTGGGCCGTCGAGGCGCTCTTTGTCGGGGTTATGGCGCTTCTGGTGCTGCTTGTCGATCGAGGCCGCCGCCGCGAGCAGCGGGCCGCCGAGGCAATCGAGCGGGTCCGAACGACGGACGAGGCCACGGGTCTGAGCACGCGCGCGATGTTCGAGGAACGGATCCCCGGGCTCTGCGATGCCCTCGGCCCCGGCCGCCAACTGGCTGTCATCGTGATTGATATCGAGGGCTTCACGGAAATCAATGCCAGGCACGGCCGGAAGGCGGGCGACAGGATTCTGCGCGCCCTTGCCGAACGCCTCAGGGCGCTGCCGGATGCTCGGCTTCTGGCCCGTGTCGGCGCGGATTCCTTCGCATTCGTTCATGTCGGCATCCTGGAGCGCGAGATACATGCGCGGATCGATGCGGCGCTGGCGGTTGTCGAAACGCCGTTCGACATATCGGCAGGGGTTGCGGAGACCCTGAAACTCTCTCTCGGAAGCGCCCTTTACCCGGCCGATACGGGATCGGCGGCGGCGTTGCTCGGCCGGGCCGAGGTGTCCATTTTCGGCCAAATTCAACGCCAATACGGTATCAGGCGCCGGGATCTCGACCCCTATTCGCCGGAATACCATGCCATGCTCGGATGGGGATGGCGCTTTCTCAATCATCTGATCCCCGATTTGGCCGCCGGAGTATTCGACGATTTCGCGGCGGACGCGCGGAATGTCCCCATCATCCAGTCGCTCGGCACAGAACGTGCCAGAAGGCTCGAAAATGGACTCCGGCGCCATGTCGCAATGTTGCTCGATCCGGAATTGACGCGCGAGCGCCATCGGGACGAGGCGTTGCGGGTCGGCCGCATGCATGTCGCGCTGGGGATCGATATCAGTGCGCTGACGAGTGCGACGAGCGGCCTCTACCAGCGCATTGCGGTACTGAGCCAGCAGATTCCGGGGCGCGTCAGCCAGCGCCAGATATATCTGGACATCATCCTGCAACGTTGCGAATTCGACATGGAAACCCAGCAGGATGCCGCGGCGCGGTTGCGCCATGAAATTCACAGGACACTCGGCGCACTGGCCTTGGAAACGCGCGGGCAGACGCGCGGCGTCGATGTCTGCGACTCGATCATCGGCGCGATGGAAACCTGGCCCTTCGTCGCCTTCAGCGCCATATACACCGAAGGTGTCGACGGCCTGCTCGTTATCGAAGCGGAAAGCGCGGCTCATCGTGCAACCATGAAACGGCAACCGCGGCTGCGTCTGGACGGGCGCAGCCTCAAGGAACTCGATGGGCATCCCATTGCCGAGGCCTGGCTTTCAGGAGAGCCGGTCCATGGCGCGGCGGAGGAGTTCCTTGGCGCTCGTGACACTGACGCAAATGACAGGCCCCTCGCCGAGGCGGGAATTCAAAGCGCCGCGGCGCTGCCGATCACGGAGACCGGCGGTCGTGTGCGTGCCATTCTGGTTCTTTACGGCCGGATAGCCAATCAGTTCTCTGCGCCGGTATTGCGCGACTCCCTGGAGGCGCTCGGCCTGATCGCCGCACGCGGCATTGAGCAGGCGCGCGATGAGTCGCTGGCGCTCCTCCCTGCCGCCGACCGCCAGAGGTGGCGGAGCCGTCTGTTCGACGGGGGCTTGCAGATGTTCATGCAGCCGATCGTCGACCTGCGAACGGGGCGGGTGGTCAAGGTCGAGGCCTTGGCACGGCTGGAACTTCCGGGAGGGCAGTTGATCAGCCCGGGCCAGTTCCTGCCGATCCTGAGCCAGCAGGATCTCGACAGGCTTTTCATCGAGGGCATGCATATGGCGATGAAGGCGGTTCGAGAGTATCGCAGCCTCGGCATCGTGGTCGATCTTTCGGTGAACCTGCCGCCGACGTCTCTCCGCAATCCCGATTGTTCGGGATGGATCCGGGCGGCGCTTGAGACGCACGATTTCGATCCGAAAGATCTGACGCTCGAACTGCTGGAAGACCAGGAAATCGGCGGTGGCGATGCGGGCCTCCGGGCGATCGAAGCCCTGCATCGTGCCGGAGTGCAATTGGCGCTGGATGATCTGGGAGCGGGTTACGGCAGTTTGATGCGGCTTCGGAACCTTCCTTTTGACATGGTGAAGATCGATCAGGGCCTGGTCCGGGGCATATCCGAGAATGACCATCGTTCCATGAAACTGGTCGAGGCGCTGGTGGAACTTGCGCGGCGGCTGGATATCCCGGTGACGGTCGAAGGGTTGGAAACGTCCGCACTCATCGACATGGCTCGTCGCTTTGGCGCCGAGTTCGGCCAGGGGTACGGCATCGCTCGTCCGATGCGGGCGGAGGAAATGCCGGGATGGATCGCAGGGTTTCGTCTGCCTGCCGAAAGCAGGCCGGCAGCGCCGTCATATGTCGCATTGTATTGAGGCCTTGATTTCGCGGGCCAGGGCGGAACGGCGGTGAGGCGCCCCCGCGGCGCACAAGCCGGCCTCTTGATGGACCAATGTCTCTGCCGGTCACGTCATTGCGACGATTGCCAATCCTTCATGTCATTGTGAGCCGATTGCGCTTGCCGAAAGGCGTCTGCCGCGCCACCTTAGCGCTATGACGCAGCACCATGCTCCGACCATCGATATGACGATTTCCGGCGAATTTCGCGATCCGCCAGGGCGGTATCCATCGCTGGCGGTCATTGCGCTGCGCGTTGCGGCGTTCGGCCTGATGCTGGGATTTGCCGCCATTGTGTTCTGGCTGGCCGTGTTCACCTTGCCGCTGCTGTTTGTGTTCGGGGTGGCCGCCTACCTCTATCTGCGCTTCCAGATGGCGCGCGGAAAGTTTTCCGGCGGGCCGAGCGTCCTGCGCGTCTTCCGCTTTTAATCCGCTACCGTGAACTGAGGGGGCCGGTCGCGCCGGCCCCACGGCAATCGGTCACTCGGCGATGATGTTGCCGGAGCCTCCGAATTCCGCCGGAAAATCGGCAAATTTCGGCAGGCCGTCCCGAATGGGCAGCACGGTCTCGCTGTAGTTCACATGCAGCGCGGGTTTGTGCTCGAGCGTCGGAATCGTTGCCGAAAACACATCGACCAGGCCGAGAGGCGGATGGTCCGCCATGATGTGGCCGCCGCACAGCTTGCAGAACTTGCGCTCGCTCATCGGGGTCTTGGCGAAGGTGGCGATGTTTTCCTCGCCCTTCGTGACCGTCACGGCTTCAGGCTTCCAGAGGCTGAACGCGTTGACCGGCCCGCCGGACCAGGAGCGGCAGGAGCGGCAATGGCAGATGCCCATGCCTTCCGGCTCCCCGCTGACCTCGATTTCGACGGCACCGCAGAAACAGGCCCCCTTATGGATCGTCATATTCGGATGTCTCCTCAAATTGCGGCCCGATCGTGCCGCACGGTGCGCTGATCGGCAAGAGTGCTGACAGGATCGTCCGGGCATGCATGATGGGCCGCGCCGGATGTTCATGGTCGGCCATTCGGATTGCATAGGGAGGATGACATGACGGAACCGCGCTGGCGCCATCGGCCGGAGGGATCGAACTGGGGCGATTTCGGACCCGACGATCAACGGGGGCGTCTCAACCTGATCACCCGGGAAAAGGTTCTCCAGGGAATGGCCGAGGTCCGGGAGGGGCTCGTGTTCTGCCTCAGCCTGCCGCTCGATTTTCCGGGCGGCAACCTGCTGAACGAACGGCGTCATCCGCCGGTCCTGCGCCCGACTCTGCGGGGCGACCGCCCCAATTTCAACTGCACGCTCACAGGCGCCGAAAGCGCGCGCACCGACGTGTTCAACGACGATCTCGCGATTCTCCATCTGCAATACTCGACCCAGTGGGATGCGCTCAGCCATGTCGGCGGCCTGTTCGACGCCGATGGCGACGGCGTGGCCGAGAAGGTCTTCTACAACGGCTTCCGCGCCGGCGAAGACATCGTCGGCCCGACCGAAACCCGGGATGCGGGCGTGCAGTCGGACATGGCGTTGCACAGCACGTCCCACGCCGGCGCCCTGGGCATCGAGCGGATGGCGGCGCACGGGGTGCAGGGCAGGGGCGTGATGATCGACCTGCGCGCCCATTACGGCGATGCCCGCGTTCTGGTCGGATATGACGCGTTGATGCGTGTGATCGACGCCGACCGGATCGCGATCGAGACCGGCGACATGGTGTGCCTCCATACCGGCTTTGCCCAGCGCGTGCTCGAGATGGACCGCTCGCCCGACCGGGCCGTGCTGCACGAAAGCTGCGCCGTGCTCGATGGCCGCGACGAACGGCTCCTGCGATGGATCAGCGACAGCGGCCTCGCGGTCCTGATCGCCGACAATTACGCGGTCGAGGCCTTCCCGGCCTCGGAAGCCCGGCATGAATGTTGCTCGATCCTGCCGCTGCACGAGCACTGCCTGTTCAAGAACGGCATCCATCTCGGCGAGTTGTGGCACCTGACGCCGCTGGCCACCTGGCTGCGCGAGCATGGCCGGACGCGCTTTCTGCTGACGGCGCCGCCGCTGCGGCTGCCAGGCGCCGTCGGTTCGCCGGTCACTCCGATCGCGACCGTCTGAGCGAAGGCGCCGGCCTGGCCGGCGTTTCACGCAGCAGCGCGTCGATCGCCGCGACCGTTTCGTCCGGAAGGTGGCGCAACTGCCGGGCGAAGCGGTTGGCGAGCGCCGTCTGCGCCGGCGTCAGCCCGCCCGTGTGCAGGCTGATGCGCGGGCGGGAGTCGCGGGCGAGATCGGCGAGTTCGTGCGCCTCGTCCCAGATCAGGTCGAGCCGTTCGCAAATCTGGTGAATCAGTCCCGGCGAGGGGGCGCCCCGCCGGCCGTGTTCCAGCGCCGAGAGGTAGGCGGCCGAAACGCCGAGCCCATCGGCCATGGCGCGCAGGGTCATCTTGCGTTCGGCCCGCAGCGCGCGCAGCCGGGCGCCGAACGGCGTCATCTGCCCCGCCTCACGACCGCAGGCGCCGCAGCAGCACCCGCAGCGCGCCCTGATTGGCCGCATGCGGATGGCAGACCGCCAGGATCATCGGGCGCAGGGGCTGGTCGTTGAGCCAGATCGGCACTTCGCGTCGCAGCACACCTTCGCCACCGGTCCGGCGTCCGTGGCCGGTCACGATCTCGACGCAGCGCATCCCGCGCGACACCGCGCCCGCGATCAGCGCGTTCACGGCGACATGTGCCGCGGCCGCCGTCATCCCGTGCAGGTCGAGCGTGCGTTCGGGGGCGATTCGCCCGGCGCGGAATTTCGCCCAGGTCGCGCGGTCGAGCCCCGGCGGCGCCACGCCGATCGCCACGCCCGGGCGGCGCTGCGGCAAGGCCGGGGGCGGTGCCGGCGCAGCAACGACGCGCACGCCCTCGGGCTCCGGCCGGACGCTGCCGGGCTTGTCCGGAGGCGGCGGCTCAGGCACGCGCACGCCGCGCAGCGGGCGGACATGGCGCAGATAGCGCGTCCAGACCTCGAGATCGGCGGCCGGGAGGGGTTTAGCCCTGCGCGCCATCCCCGCCTGCGCCGCCGAGCAGCACGATGTGCAGCCGTCGCGGGCCATGCGCGCCGAGTTCGAGCGTGCGCTCGATATCGGCCGAGCGCGACGGCCCGGTGACCAGCATCACGTTGCGCGGCATGCCGCCGGCCTGGCGCAGCCGGTCGAACGCGTCTTCATACGGCCCGACCACGTCGGACTCGCGGAGCACGACGATTTCGGTATCCGGCAGCAGGTTGAGCGTGGTCGGCGAGCGCTGGCCGGAAGGCAGCATCAGCGTGCCGGTTTCGGCGATCGCCGCGAAGCCGCGCTGCACCGAAACCATATCGCTCGGCTGCGCGCGGCCGAAGCGATGGGCGAGCAGCGGGGCATCGTTCCAGTTCGCCGCCTCCAGATCGGGATGCGGCGCGATCACCAGCTCCGCCGGCAGGTTCTGCTCGCGCAGGTAGCCCGCGATATGGGCGGGCAGGTCCGCCATGTCGGCAAGGCGCTGGACGGTCGCGTATTCCCGGGTCGCATTGGCGATGAACAGCTCGATCAACGCGTCATGGTCGAGCGCGACGCGGGCGGGGATGGTGTGGCGCGGGTGGGCATCGAGCCGGGTGCGGAGCATCGCCGCCTGGTCGGCGGGCAGCGCGCCGCGCCCGAGGCCGCGACGTATCGTACCGAGGATCGCCGCGCGCTGGGCCTGGTTGTCCTGTTTCATCGGCTGCGCTGCTCCCGTGCATAGCGTGCGAAGAAGGTTTCGCCCTCGGGGGCGGGCATGTCCCGCGCGGCGGTCCAGGCGCCGGCGAGCGGTAGCCAGCCGAAGCGGCCGCGCTTGCGCCCCATGACCCCGAGTCCCCATGCCGCGAGGCGCGACACGCTGCGGTAGAGCCCGGGGCGCCGGGCGACGAACCCCCAGCCGCGAATGCCATAGCGCGTGGTCGCCGGTGCGAGATGCCGCTCGAAGGCCCGCTCGCGCCAGTGGCGCATCATGCCGGTGAGCGGAATCTTCATCGGGCAGACGCTTTCGCACTTGCCGCAGAAGGTCGAGGCGGTGGGCAGCAGATGCGCCTGGTCGGCGCCGAAGATGGCCGGGGTCAGCACGCTGCCCATCGGGCCGGAATACATCGAGCCATAGGCGTGGCCGCCCACGGTGAGATAGACCGGGCAATGGTTCATGCAGGCCGAGCAGCGGATGCAGCGCAGCATGTCCTGGAACTCGGTGCCGACCATGTTCGAGCGGCCATTGTCGAGCAGGATGACGTGATATTCCTCCGGCCCGTCGGGATCGCCGGGGCGTTTCGCGCCGGTGGAAAAGGTGGTGTAGACCGAGAATTCCTGTCCGGTGGCCGAGCGCGCCAGAACCCGCAGCAGCGAGACGGTGTCCTCAAGGGTGGGGACGATCTTTTCCAGGCTGGCGAGCACGATATGCACGCGCGGCAGGGTTTGCGTCAGGTCGCCATTGCCCTCGTTGGTGACGATCACCGAACTGCCGGTTTCCGCGATCAGGAAATTGGCGCCGGTGATGCCGACATCGGCGGCGATGAACTGCTCGCGCAGCACCGCGCGGGCCTCGGCCTGGATGTCGCGCTTTTCGTGAAACACCCGGTCGGCTGGCAGATGGGTATGGGCGGCGCGGAAGCTGGCTTCCCAGTCCTCGCGGTTGAGGTGGAAGGCCGGGCCGATGATGTGGCTCGGCGCCTCGCCCCTGATCTGCAGGATGTATTCGCCGAGATCGGTCTCGACCGGGCGGACGCCGTTTTCCGCGAGGTGCTCGTTCAGCCCGATCTCTTCGGAGATCATCGACTTGCCCTTGGTGACGGTTTTCGCCCCCACCCGGCGGCAGATGTCGAGCACGGCATTGCGCGCGTCCTCGGCGGTGCGGCACCAGTGAACCTGCCCGCCATGGGCCTCGACCTGCTCCGCATAACGCTCCAGGTAGAAATCGAGATGGGCGAGCGTATGGTTCTTGATGCCCTTCGCGGTTTCGCGCAGGGTCTCGAACTCGGGCAGCCGGGCGACCGCGGCCGCGCGGGTCTGGGCGAAGGGCTTGCGAGCGCGGTCGAGCGCCTTCTGCAATCCCGCGTCCTGCATCGCGCGGCGGGAATTTTCCTTGAAATCTGGGCTGGTATTCAGCATCGGGCACTCCTTCGTTCGCGACTTTAGAGAATGGAAGCGCCGAAGTGAACGGCCCCAGCCGCACGAGCCGATTTCTTGATGGATCAAAAAAAATGGCGGCACTTGCGTGCCGCCAAGTTTAGGGAGGAAACGTCCAAGAAAGGTATCTGCTCATCCTGGTCCGTCGATAAGTTGAATCGATTGTGAATTGACGTGACCACGGCGGATACGATTCGACGGGAGGCGTGAACGAGCTTCCTGACCTGTCTCTCCTATCGCACGCTGAGAAAGACGCGCTGATCCGCGCGCTATGGGACGCGTTGCAATCATCCGAGCGCAGGAACGCGGAACTGGCAATCCGGCTTTCGGATGCGGAACGCCGGATTGCGGAGTTGGAGGCGCGGCTAAACGAACCGCCGAAGCGGCCGGACAATTCGAGCCTGCCGCCATCGCGCGGGCAGAAGCCAAACCGGCCCGAGAAAAGTCCGCGCAAGGGGCCCCGCAAAGGCAGTCTCGGCCGTGAGGGTGGCGGTCGCTTGCTTGCCGAGAACCCCGATCAGACGGTGATCGCGAAGGCGGCGCATTGCCAGCACTGCCGTGCCGGGCTGACTGACGCGGATCAGCGCCTCGCGCAGCGCTACGACAAGATCGATCTGCCGCCGATCAAGCCGGTCGTCACCCGCGTCGAACGCTATGCCGGCCATTGTCCGTGCTGTGGGGCGACCACGCTGGCAGCCGTCCCGGAAGGCATGGAGACCGGCACACCATTCAGCCTCAACCTCGTGGCTCTCGCGATCTACCTGCGCGTCAT
>NZ_JFHO01000027.1:0-11512 GCF_000724705.2 Acidiphilium sp. JA12-A1 | reverse complement strand
GCAGGTAGATCGCGAGAGCCACGAGGTTGAGGCTGAATGGTGTGCCGGTCTCCATGCCTTCCGGGACGGCTGCCAGCGTGGTCGCCCCACAGCACGGACAATGGCCGGCATAGCGTTCGACGCGGGTGACGACCGGCTTGATCGGCGGCAGATCGATCTTGTCGTAGCGCTGCGCGAGGCGCTGATCCGCGTCAGTCAGCCCGGCACGGCAGTGCTGGCAATGCGCCGCCTTCGCGATCACCGTCTGATCGGGGTTCTCGGCAAGCAAGCGACCGCCACCCTCACGGCCGAGACTGCCTTTGCGGGGCCCCTTGCGCGGACTTTTCTCGGGCCGGTTTGGCTTCTGCCCGCGCGATGGCGGCAGGCTCGAATTGTCCGGCCGCTTCGGCGGTTCGTTTAGCCGCGCCTCCAACTCCGCAATCCGGCGTTCCGCATCCGAAAGCCGGATTGCCAGTTCCGCGTTCCTGCGCTCGGATGATTGCAACGCGTCCCATAGCGCGCGGATCAGCGCGTCTTTCTCAGCGTGCGATAGGAGAGACAGGTCAGGAAGCTCGTTCACGCCTCCCGTCGAATCGTATCCGCCGTGGTCACGTCAATTCACAATCGATTCAACTTATCGACGGACCAGGATGAGCAGATACTTACAAGGATATCCTGCCATGATCGCATCGCGAAGTTTTGTTGGATCGAATCGCATAGTGGCGTCATAAACTCGGATATATGGATCGCGTGGACCGTAAACATACAGTCGCCAGTCCTGTGTTCGCCATGCAAGTGGACAAGGTGCAGTAATTACAAAGTCACCCGGTAATAATTCAACATGATGTGCTCCTCCGTCGAAATTCAAAAGCCGAACAATTTGTCCGAGCTCATATAGAGAGATCGTTTTCCTCGGGGGCGGCAATGGTGTCCAAAATGGTACAACTGTATAAGTTGGAAATTTTGAAAATGTATGTTTCTCTAAACTGATTTCTATCTTTCCAGATCCTATAGCATTTCGAATCGTTTCATTTGATTCGGTTTTCTGACAACTATCAAAGACAAGAAATCTATGATCAACAAAATGGATCATTCTGGTTTCACTGATATCGTATTCTCGTTGATCTATATACATCTGCGGTACCTTCTCATTTGTCGATTCATCATTTGATACGATGCCTCAGTATCTCTTCATGTTGCTCCAGCCATTGCACCGGACTGATGCCTTCCATTTTGGCGCATTTCAAAACCAAAAGCACAAATGAAACTGTATTCTCCTCGGCCTTGACCCATATTGATTGTGGATTGAAGATTTGTGAATTCAACTGATTATTTTGAACAAGATTTAAGAGACGAATTTGTTCTCTAAAAACTCGATCCCAGATCGGAGAATTTTTCGCTCTACGAATCTGATTAACAGAATATAAATTCATCCGAATAAGTCCTCCTTAATTATTGCGTTTGATTTCTTGATTTTCGTTGCCAACCTTGTTCGGCAATCGACGTATCACCCAGAAATGAATGTGTCAAATAGTGGAGATTCCGATATTGACAAAAAAATTTGGTATTTGAACCGAATTAATTCGTAGACCATTTTTATTTTGTCTATAGCCGAATTTTGATGGTTTTTACTTCGAATCGCGCCGGCGCTTGCCCTTCAAGCCGAAATGGCCAAAATCGTTTTGGACGTGGGGGACGGGATGCAAATTTTGAGCGCCAAAGAGGCAAAGGACGGCTTCGGCCGATTGATCGATCTAGCCCGGGCTGAGCCGGTGACGGTCGCGAAGCATGGACGCCCGGTCGTGGTCGTCATGGCCGTCGAGGAATTCCAGCGCCTGAAATGCGGGGTGTCCGCGCCGTTGTCATCCAGTCCGAACTTCAAGGGAGACTGAGGCGTGCCGCGGGGAAGACCAAGGAAGAATGCAGATGCATCGTCGCCGGCATCCGCAACCACCGAGCCTTCGGTGAAGCCGAACGGAAACGGCGCCAATCTGGGCTTTGAGGCACAGCTGTTCCTTGCCGCCGACAAACTGCGCAAGAACCTTGAACCGTCGGACTACAAGCACGTCGTGCTCGGCCTGATTTTTCTGCGTCACATCTCGGACGCATTCGAGGCTCGTCGTGCTGAGCTGCTCGTCGAAGGGGAGGACGTCGCCGAAGATGAAGACGAGTATAGATCCGAGAACGTGTTCTGGGTCCCCGCGGAAGCACGATGGTCGTTTTTGCAGGCGAGCGCGCGTCAGCCGACGATAGGCAAGCTGATTGACGATGCGATGGCTTCTATCGAGTCGGCGAACGACACGCTTAAGGGGGTGCTCTCAAAGGACTACAACCGGCCTGCGCTCGACAAGGTTATGCTCGGGGAACTGATCGACCTGATCTCCGGCATCACGGTGGGCGCACCGGGCGAAAAATCGAAGGATCTGCTCGGGCGCGTATATGAGTATTTCCTTGGTGGTTTTGCCGGAGCCGAGGGGCGCCGGGGCGGCGAGTTCTACACGCCGCGTTCAGTCGTTCGCGTTCTGGTTGAGATGCTCGAACCTTACAAAGGTCGGGTCTACGACCCGTGCTGCGGGTCCGGCGGCATGTTCGTGCAGTCTGAAAAATTTGTCGAAAGCCATGGTGGCCGGATCGGCGACATCGCGATCTATGGGCAGGAATCGAACCATACGACGTGGCGGCTTGCGAAAATGAACCTCGCGGTGCGCGGCATCGATGCGGACATCAGGTGGAACAACGAAGGCACGTTTCACCGTGATGAACTCCGTGATCTCCGGTTCGACACGATCCTAGCCAATCCGCCTTTCAACATCTCGGATTGGGGCGGGGAAAGACTTCGAGAGGACGCGCGCTGGACGTTCGGCGTGCCACCGGTCGGCAACGCGAACTACGGCTGGCTACAGCACATCCACTGGCACCTTGCACCCGGCGGCCGGGCGGGCGTGGTACTGGCGAACGGTTCCATGTCGTCCGGGCAGAACGGCGAGGACGCGATCCGAAAGGCGATGGTCGAAGCCGACGTCGTGGATTGCATGATCGCACTACCCGGTCAGCTCTTCTATTCGACGCAGATTCCGGCCTGTTTATGGTTCCTGACGCGCGACAAGGCACTCGGCGGCGGTCTTCGAGATCGGCGCGGCGAGGTGCTGTTCGTCGACGCCCGGAAGCTCGGCGCACTGGTTGACCGGACGCGCCGTGAGCTGTCGGACGAGGACGTGAAAAAGATCGCCGACACCTACCATGCATGGCGCGGCCAGCCGGAGGCGGGCGCCTATGCCGACGTGCCGGGCTTCTGCAAGGCTGCGTCGCTCGACGAGATCAGGTCTCATGGCCACGTGCTCACACCGGGACGGTATGTCGGGACGGCCGATATCGAGGAAGACGAGGTGCCGTTCGAGGAGAGATTTGGCGCTTTACGGGGGGAGCTTGAGCGGCAATTTCGTCAAGCAGCCGCTCTCACCTCCGCGATCCAAACAGGGCTGTCGGGGCTGATTGCCCATGACTGAGCGGAAAGTCGTCCGCTTGGGTTCAGTGGCGAAGCTCCTTTCGGGAGGAACACCAGCCAAAGACCAACCAAAATACTGGAACGGCTCGATCCCATGGCTGACACCCAAAGACATGGCAGCATACGACGCAACTACGGAAGACCACGTCACGCCTGCTGCCATCGGCAACGGCACCCGGTTGGCTCCGGCCGAGGCCATATTTATCACCGTCCGGGGTATGTCGCTGCACAAGGAAATCCGGGTGGCGCGATCTGATCGAGAGATGGCCTTCAATCAGGACATCAAGGCGATTACACCAACCGGCATCGATGGTAGGTTTTTGTATTACGCGATAGTTGCGCGAAAGCCAGAGTTGCTTGGGGCCGTTGAAGCTGCGGGACACGGGACCGGTCGACTGCCCACGGATAGGTTGGAAGCGCTCCCGGTTCCGACCTTCCCGGAACGAGAGCAGCAGGCCATCGCCTCGATCCTCGGCGCCCTCGACGACAAGATCGACTTGAACCGTCGGATGAACGAGACGTTGGAGGCGATGGCGCGGGCGCTGTTCAAGGACTGGTTCGTCGATTTCGGACCGACCCGGGCGAAGATGGAAGGCCGCCCGCCCTACCTCACTTCCGATCTCTGGGCACTGTTTCCGGATCGTCTCGACGGTGAGGGGAAGCCGGAGGGGTGGTCGCCGACGACGCTTGGCGACGTGGCCGATCTGAATCCGCGTGAACGCCTTCGTGTCGGCTGCGTCGCGCCATACCTCGACATGGCGGCAATACCAACACAAGGAATGTGGCCTAGCGCGCCTACAAGTCGCCCGGCCGGTTCGGGCGCTCGATTTCGGAACGGCGACACCCTTTTGGCTCGCATCACTCCGTGTCTAGAAAATGGGAAGACGGCGTACGTTGGCCGGCTCGGCGACGACGAGGTGGCATGGGGGTCTACTGAGTTCATCGTGATCCGCCCCCGGCCACCGTTCCCATCCGAGTTTGGCTATCTGTTGGCGCGCGACCCTAACTTTCGTGAACATGCTATTCGCTCTATGACCGGAACATCGGGCCGGCAGAGGGTTCAACCTGACGCGCTGGAAAACTACCCCGTCACGCGGCCAACTGACACACTTTTACAGAACCTTGCTGAAGCTGTCCGCCCTTGCTTTCAGAAGATCGCATCGAACGAGGCCGAAGCAGAAACCCTTGCCGCCACCCGCGACCTCCTCCTCCCCAAACTGATGTCGGGCGAAATTCGCGTCCGTGACGCCGAGAAGATGGTGGAGCCGGCGTTGTGACGGGGATCGGCGAAAGCCATGTCGAAGAGGCCGCGCTCGCGTGGCTCGCCGATCTCGGCTACGCCACCCTCCACGGGCTGAGCATCGGACCGGACGCCGACCGGCCGGAACGAACCAGCTACGGCGACGTTGTTCTCATCGGTCGGCTTGACGAGGCGCTTCGCCGGCTCAACCCGCATCTGCCCCCGGAAGCCCTGTCGGAGGCGAAGGCAAAAGTTCTGCGCGTCGAGACGCAGTCCCTTGTCCACGAAAACCGCAGACTGCATCGTTTCTTGAGTGAGGGCGTCCCCGTCGAGGTGCGGCGGGCGGATGGCACCATCGGCGGCGAACAGGTGCGGCTGCTCGATTTCGACGAACCGACGGCAAACGACCTGCTCGCCGTGAACCAGTTCACCGTGATCGAGAACCGGGCGAACCGCCGCCCGGATGTCGTTGTCTTCATTAACGGGCTGCCGCTGGCGGTGTTGGAGCTGAAACATCCCGGCAAGCCGAACGCGACACTGGACGGCGCCTTCAACCAATTCCAGACTTACAAGGACCAGATCGGTTCGCTGTTTCGAGCCAACGCGGTTCTGATCATCACCGACGGCCTTGCGGCGCGCATCGGGTCGCTCACCGCCGACCGCGAGCGGTTCATGCCATGGCGGACGGTGACCGGCGACGATCTCGCGCCGAAAAGCGCGCCCGAACTGCAGACGATCATCCACGGCGTTTTCGAACCGCGCCGGTTCCTCGACCTCCTGCGCGATTTCGTCGTGTTCGGGGAGACGGAAAAGGGCCTCGTCAAGATTCTCGCCGGCTACCATCAGTTCCACGCCGCGCGACGCGCCATCGACCGAACCATCGACGCGACCCGCCCTGCAGGCGACCGCAAGGTGGGTGTGATCTGGCACACCCAAGGCAGCGGCAAGAGCCTGCTGATGGCCTTCTACGCAGGGTGCGTGATCAAGCACCCCGGCATGGAGAACCCCACGCTGATCGTCGTCACGGACCGGAACGATCTCGATGACCAGCTGTTCTCGACCTTCTCCATGTGCCGCGATTTGCTGCGTCAGGCGCCGGTTCAGGCGCGCGACCGTGCCGAACTCCGAAACCTTCTCAACCGGCCATCGGGTGGTGTGATTTTCACGACCCTGCAGAAATTCGCGGTCGATCCTGACGAGGCTGACCACCCAGTGCTGACGGATCGGCGAAACGTCATCGTGATCGCCGATGAAGCTCACAGGAGCCAATACGGGCTTCGGGCTAAAGTCGACCGGGCCGGCGGCTCAGTGTCGTATGGGTTCGCGAAATATCTCCGCGATGCGGTGCCGAACGCCTCATTTATCGGTTTCACCGGCACGCCGGTTGAAACCGGCGACGTGAACACGCCCGTCGTGTTTGGCGACTACATCGACATATACGACATCAGCCGCGCGGTCGAAGACGGCGCCACGGTGCCGATCTATTACGAGAGCCGGCTGGCCCGGATCGAACTTGACGAGGACGAGAAGCCGAAGCTCGACGCCGAGATCGACGACCTGACGGAAGACGAAGCGTCCGAAGAACAGGAGCGGTTGAAACGGCGATGGGCCAGTGTCGAGGCGCTGGTCGGCGCAGAGAAGCGGATCAATCTGATCGCAGCCGATATCGTGCAGCATTTCGAAGCGCGCTGCGCCGGCTTGGACGGCAAGGGCATGATCGTCTGCATGTCGCGCCGCATTTGCGTCGAACTTTACGATGCGATCATCAAGCTCCGCCCCGACTGGCATAGCGATGATGACGAGGCCGGCTCGATCAAGATCGTCATGACCGGCGCCGCGTCCGATCCGCCCGAATGGCAGGCGCATATCGGAAAGAGACCGAAGGCGCGGCGTGAATTGCTGGCGAACCGGATGAAGGCCGCCGACGATCCCCTGCGGCTCGTGATCGTGCGTGACATGTGGTTGACGGGTTTCGACGCCCCGTCGATGCATACAATGTATGCGGACAAACCGATGCGCGGTCATGGGCTTATGCAGGCGATTGCGCGCGTCAATCGGGTGTTCCGGGACAAGCCTGCCGGGCTGGTGGTGGACTACATCGGGCTCGCCCAGAGCCTCAAGGAAGCCCTGTCTCAATATTCCCCGAACGACCGGCGAGAGACCGGCATCGACGAAGCTGAGGCCGTCCGCGTGCTGGTCGAGAAGTACGAGATCGTTCGCGCGATGTTCCGCCCCGATATGCCGGGCGGCTTCGATTACCGACCGGCGATAGCCGCTGGAAGCCTGCCGCAGCAGCGGCTGGTCGTGCTCGCCGGGGCGATGGATTGGGTCCTTTCGTTGCAACAGGAGGCTGCCGCAAAGGAGACGACCGACGAGGGCAAGAAGCGCGCGCATCGACGCTTTGCGGATGCGGTCCTCGCGCTCTCGAAGGCATTTGCCCTTGCGGCCGCGAGTGACGCGGCACGGGCGATCCGCGACGAGGTTGGGTTCTTTCAGGCAGTGCGGATCGCGCTGGCGAAGGATGCGTCAGTTGGCCCCGGGAAACGGAGCCCCGTCGACCGGGAGCTGGCAATCCAGCAGCTTGTGAGCCGCGCCGTCGTCTCAACCGAAATCATCGACATCATGCATGCGGCTGGCATCGAGAGCCCGGACATTTCCATCCTGAGCGACGAATTTCTTGCCGAAGTTCAGGAACTTCCGAAGAAAAACCTTGCCATTGAGGCGCTCAAAAAGCTCATCGCCGGGACCGTTCGTGCGCAGTCGAAGCGCAACGTGACGCAGGCGCGTGGCTTCACGGACCGGCTTGAGGCCGCAGTCGCACGATACCACGCAAACGCATTGACCACGGCACAGATTCTGGAAGAACTGGTTCAAATCGCGAAGGATATCCGGGAAGCGCGACTCCGCGGTCAGGAACACGGGCTCAGCGACGAAGAGATCGCGTTCTATGACGCCCTTGCCGATAACGAGAGTGCGCGAACCGCGATGGGTGAACCCGCCCTGCGCGTGATCGCGCAGGAGCTGGTCAACAGCGTACGCAGCAATGTGACGGTGGATTGGATGCACCGTGAAAACGCCCGCGCACGCATTCGTTCGTTGGTAAAGCGCATCCTGCGCCGATACGGCTATCCGCCAGACCTACAAGACGGCGCCGTTCAGAACGTGCTGCAGCAGGCCGAAGCGCTGTCGGCGGCATGGGCTGCCTAGATCGACAGCCCGCGCAAGCAGGCCTCATCGAACGATCACAATCACGCTAATCATGTCGATTACCATGCGGATTTCAGTCGCGATGCCGTTTCCGCGCTCGCGCAGGCGACGAACACAGTCCAGATATCCGGCTGCGATTGGTCGACATCGAGAACACGCAGCTCGGGCGCATCGTCGGTCAGGCAGCTGAACCGATAATAGTCGGCAGGATCGAGTGTGATTTCCGCTACGTAAGGATGTGTGGGTGGGATTTTGCCAAGACGCTTAGACATCGGAAGGGCTCCATTTGCGATCTTGGCCTATTTAGCCGTCGTAAACAGCCGACTCTTTCCGCACAGGGCGACCGCCAAATTGGACGCCACCCTTCGCAGTGTTCAGGCAAGCCTCGTTCGGGTCGGAAATGAGAGACCGGGGCACCGGGGCGACGATATGCTTGTTCACGTCGATCTCTGTCGACCGATGCGTGCAGCTCCCGGATGCAGGCGCCGATGGCGTGGCGCCTGCGCGACAATAAGCGGTGGCTAAGCCCTCTCGCCTGATGGCTCGGTCATTTCGGCCGGATAGACGCATTGTCGGAGGCCGGAGAATGAAGCCGGCCAAGGTTATCGATCCACGAGCAGTGACCGGGAACCTTTAAAAGGCAGCATATTTGTCTGGTTCCTTGGTCGAACTCGGCGGAGCTTGTCGCGAAAGCAACTGACTTTGGCCACTCCTCGCTCAAGCTGACGCTACACACCCGGCTTGGTCGAGTGTGGGTCTTGCCAACAAATTCTAGCCCGTATATTGTTCTCTTTATGTTCATGGTGAGACATGGCGGATACCAGTGCAATTGAATGGACTGACGCAACGTGGAATCCGCTAACCGGGTGTACGAAGGTTAGTCGCGGTTGCGACAACTGCTACGCGGAGCGATTCTCAGAACGCTTTCGAGGTGTGCCGGGGCATCCTTTCGAATCTGGTTTTGATCTTATACTACGGCCGGAAAGGTTACTGCAGCCGCTGAGTTGGAAGCGGCCGCGGATGATATTCGTCAACTCCATGAGTGACCTGTTCCATAAGGATGTTCCGCCCGCGTTTATCGACCGGGTCTTCGAGACCATGGAGCGAGCCAACTGGCACCTATTTCAGGTTCTGACGAAGCGCAGCACTTTGATGTCGCGCTACCTAAGGGCTCGGTATGGAAACAATATGACACCGGCGCACATCTGGTGTGGGGTATCGGTGGAAAATGCACAAGCCAAAGGACGCATTGCCCATCTCCGGATGGCGCCAGCGTCGATCCGTTTCCTCTCGTTGGAGCCACTTCTTGGGTCTCTTGGCGAACTCGACCTAAGCGGTATCGACTGGGTGATCGTTGGAGGCGAAAGCGGTCCCGGCGCGCGACCGATGCAGACGGAATGGGTGCGCGAGATCAGAGATCAGTGCCAGACGCAGGGCGCTGCGTTCTTTTTCAAGCAGTGGGGTGGTGTCCGTCCAAAGAGTGGCGGACGTTCTTTGGACGACCGTGAGTGGAATGAGTATCCACGTCAGCAGAACGCACCCGTTGTGGTATAGTAATGTCTTCCGGATCATCATCTGCCCTAACCGCCGCCAGTTGGCTGCTTCAGCCCCATACAGCAGCCAAGCTCAAGATTCTCGAATCGTATCTACAGGCATGGTTTCCGATTCTAAGCAACGGCCAGAATTTTGATCGCATAATCTATATCGACGGCTTTAGTGGTCCGGGTCGATATACGCTGGGTGAAGACGGGTCTCCGATCATTGCGCTGAAGGCCGCCTTGATAGCGCTGAAGCGGCGTCAGATACCGTACGAATTTCATTTTGTTGAACGTAAGCAACGCGTCGCTGCTGCCCTACAGGCGAACGTTGACGCTTTGAGGCAGAGCAGTGCACTGCCGCCAAACGTCGAGGTATTTGTGCATGCGCGCATGACTTTCGAAGAGGCGTACGAACGTCATATAAGTCCACGCCTACTGGCCTACCCTCGCGCGCCAGCGTTCGCGCTCGCCGATCCTTTCGGGTGGACCGGCATACCCATGACGATCTTGGCCGATTTGATGCGTCGGCGGAGCACGGAGATTCTGGTAAATTTTATGTTTGAAGAGATCAATAGGTTCGTAAGTCACCCGGCTCAAGAACAGAATTTCGATGCGCTCTTTGGCTGTAACCGGTGGCGAGATGCTGATAGAATGTTCGGGCGTTCCCGAAAGAACTTCATCCGTGACCTGTACCGTGACCAGCTACATAGCGCCGCAGGAGCACAATTTGTTCGTTCTTTCGAGATGCGAAACGAGAGGGGCGTCGTCGACTATTTTCTCTATTTCGCAAGCAACAACCGGCTTGGCCTTTCCAAGATGAAAGAGGCTATGTGGAAGGTCGACCCCGGCGGCAACTTCACATTCTCCGACGCCACAAACCCTGCCCAGACTGTATTGTTCAAGCATGAGCCAAACCGCGATCATTTGCGGCAACTCATCTCGAACCGTTTTACAAATCGACACGCGAGCGTGCGGGAGATTGAGAGATTCGTCATCGAGGAGACGCCATTTCTGGTAAGCCATTACAAGAGAGTGCTCGCGCGCATGGAGGAGGCCGGAGACCTTCAGCCTGTCAATCCTTCGGTCCATCGGCGCCAAGGCACCTATCCCGATCTGGATCTGGAGCTTGAGTTTCACTGAGCTCGCCTCACTTGCGAAAGCTCACGAGCCGTCCCTTCGACGACAACCTTCGACATCCGATCCATGCCAGACGCGCTCTGTGCTTAGAAGTAGCTACGGGCCCGGTTGACCGTTCTCACCGCATGATCCCCGTCGTCAGTTAATCTGTCTTCCTGACCATAATCAAAAGCGCGTTCGACCCGGGGCTGCCGTATGTGTAGACGAACGGTGGAGCTGGATGGCGCGGGTCGGTAGCCGTCCCCGCCGTGACCAGCCTGAGTCCATTCATCGTCGTCACCCTCGACCCATGCTTCTTGCAAACGGTGGTTTTCGGGTGAAGGCGTTCTGTCTCCGAAAACCGTTTCCGAAAACTGCAGAAAAATGCTGACAGATTTTCCGAATAACATATCGTGAAACCGGACGTCCGAGAACGGGCGGCGTTGACGAGTTTCGGGAGAACAGGATGCTTATCGGTTACGCTCGCGTCTCGACGGGTGACCAGAACCACGACCTGCAGCACGACGCCCTTCGCGCGGCCGGGTGCGAGCGCATCTGGACGGAGACGGCGAGCGGGGCACGTACGGACCGACCGCAGCTGACGGCGCTGCTCGACGCGGCACGTGCCGGCGACACGCTGGTGGTCTGGCGGCTCGACCGGCTTGGAAGGTCGCTGAGGCATTTGATCGAGATCGGCGACGATCTCCAGCGACGTCAAATCGCGCTTCGCAGCTTGACCGAAGGGATCGACACGACGACCACGGCTGGCCGGTTCGTGTTCTCCTTGCTCGGCGCGCTGGCCCAGATGGAGCGCGAAATCCTGATCGAGCGGACGCAGGCCGGCTTGGCGGCAGCGGCGGCGCGGGGCCGAAAGGGTGGTCGTCCGCGCGCGCTCGACGACGGCAAGGTCCGCGCGGCGCAGGCGAT
>NZ_JFHO01000028.1:0-11416 GCF_000724705.2 Acidiphilium sp. JA12-A1 | reverse complement strand
GAGACAGCTGCTCGAACAGCACAAGGCCAACGCGGTCAGCAAGCTCCTCGCCGCGATTCCCGGCTTGGGGGCAATCACCGCGATCACCATGGCGCTCAATGTGAACCCCGCGAATTTTGAGACCGGGCGGCATTTTGCAGCGTGGCTCGGGCTGACTCCGCGAGAGCATTCCACCGGCGGCAAGCATCGTATGGGAAAGATAAGTAAGGCAGGCAATGAGAGGTTGCGGCAGTTGCTCGTGGTCGGGGCGATGGCGGTGATCCGCTTCGCTAAACCAGGCAGCAAATCAGCGACCGCTTGGCTGTTGCAATTGCTGGAGCGGAAGCCGCGCAAGGTCGCGGCGATCGCTCTGGCCAACAAGATGGCCCGGATCATCTGGGCCATGATGGCGCGTGGTGAAGCGTATCGGCGTCAGCCGGTAGCCGCCTGATCCGCGCGCCGGTGCCGAGGGTTTAGGGGCAAACAGGAGATGGTTATCGGTCGAACCGACGAGCAACAAAATCCGTCTGAATCTACGGCAGTTCCATGCCGCAATTTCTGTTTGGATGTTGCTCGCGGCACCCATCTGGGCCAGCGGTCAGACCACCGCGTCAAAGGCCGGACACATGACCGCATTCGAACCGATACCAAATTCTGCTTTAACGACTTGAACCCAACGGGCCGTCCACACATGATTCAGAGTCCGTGCTGGTGAAGGAGGCCGGCATGGATGGGCCAACCACTATCGATGGATCTTCGTCGGCGGCTTTTGGCGGCGATTGATGAGGGGATGAGTTGCCGGGCAGCGGCAGCCCGCTTTGGGGTGGCGCCGGCGACGGCAATCCGCTGGCGAGCGCAGCGTCGCGATACCGGCAGCTTTGCTCCGAAGCCTCAGGGTGGCGACACGCGCTCACGTCGGGTTGAGGAACGGCGGGCGGACATTCTCGCAATCTGGGAAACGCGTAAGGACATCTCGCTTGCAGAGCTGCGCCTGGCGCTGATCGAGGTCGGCTTGCACGTCTCGGTGGCCGGGCTTCACCGCTTCTTCATCCGCCGCGGCATGACGCGTAAAAAAAGACAGGCCACGCCATCGAGCAGGATCGCCCCGATATCCTGAAACAGCGCCAGGACTGGTTCGATAGCCAGTTCGATCTGGACCCGGATCGCCTCGTCTTTATCGACGAAACCTGGACCGCCACCAACATGACCCGCAGCCATGGCCGCTGCGCCAGGGGCGAACGTCTGCGGATGGGCTTCCCACACGGTCACCGCAAGACCACCACGTTGGTGGCGGGGCTGCGCATGACCGGGATGGTCGCGCCGATGGTGCTGGACGGCCCCATCAACGGCGACTGGTTCGAGGCATATGTCACCAAAGTTCTCACACCCGAACTGCGGCCCGGCGACGTGGTCATCATGGACAATCTGTCGAGCCACAAGCGTGACGCGGTGCGTGAACGGATCGAAGCGGCCGGCGCAACCCTGCGCTTCCTCCCGCCCTATAGTCCCGACTTCAATCCGATCGAGAAGGCGTTCGCGCGGCTCAAGGCCATCCTCAGAAAGATCGGAGAGCGAACCGTCTCCGGCCTATGGGACCTGATCGGCAGGCTCGTCGACAGCTTCCAGCACCGCGAATGCGCCAACTACTTCAGCTCATGCGGATATGACCCGGACTGATCGAAATACGCTCTAGTCCCGAAATACGGGGGCGATCTACCGGATTTTCGTCGCATTTTGTATCCGCTGCAGACGAGACGCCGATATCACTTTCCCTGCCCAAACCCTGCTGAGCGCCGCGTATCGCGTCGCCATCTGTGTATCGGCGCCTAGGGTCCGGACGTCGATCGGCATTCCAAGCAGCTGATTCGCAATACGTTCCTGGGGACGCGTCGCGCCGGTTCACGTCTGGCTCATGCGCGATCTACCGCGCCCCCGATCGCCGGTGCGAGATCGAGATTGACATCGATCAATGCGCGATGCCGGCGGATCTGCTTGGCTGTCAGCGACAACTGAGAGATCGGGATCGACATGAGCGGATACCGCAGCAGATCGTCACGGTTTCCGAACGTCTTCGGTCGCGACCGCGCGCCTCGCTGGCGTCTTCTGACCGGTGCCGCGATCGCGGGCCTGCTCGCTGCGTCGGCGGTCGCGCTTGCCCAGCCGTGGGGAGCCGGATGGGGCGGCGGGATGATGGGCGGCATGGGTGGGATGATGGGTGGCGGCATGGGCAACTGGCCGGTCACGCCCGGCTGGGGCGGGCAGGTGCTCGACTATCGGCAGGCCCAGGCATTCATCCGCTTTGGCAACGAGCATGGCAAGGCCGATGCCCGTACCAACACCGTGACGTTCGAGCGCAAGGATGTCACGATCGACCTGGTGGCGGTCCAGCCTGGCTTTGACGACCAGACATTCGAACTGCACGGGCTGACCAATCCGACCATTGTCGTGCCTCGTGATGCCGATGTCCGCTTCAACCTGCTGAACATGGATTACGGCAACAACATGCAGCACACGGTGACGATCGTGCCGACCCCGCCACCCTATCCGTACATGGCCATGATGTATCTCGGGCCGCCGGTGGTGCCGCCACTGCCCGAACTGCCGTGGCGAAGCGCAGACGATGTCAAGTTGGCGCAGTTCGCGGCACTCGGTAACAGATTTATTGCCAATATGCCCGGGACATATTGGTATGTGTGCCCAACGCCACAACACGCCTCCAAGGGGATGTACGGCAGGTTCGTGGTGCGGTGAAGACAGGCCGGTGACAACCCACCAATCTATCCGATCTGATCGGCGTGTGTGCTGGCGCGCTGACATGATTCCGCGCCACTGATCGATCGCGTGCTCCTCCACTACCGGCATGCCAGATCGCAAGCGAGGCTTGCGCTTCCCACTGGTGGAACCTTTATGCCCATCAAGGTGGTGTCGCACGGCCCCTTCCGGACGGCTCCAAGATGGGTAACCCCGAGAGGTCCAGCACCATGGTCGAAACGCAATGATCGCAACCCTGTTCCACGAGGTGCTGCGCGCCCTCTCCGTCTCTGTCGCCATGGGATGGGAGATCCTGTGGGCGCTGATCCTGGGCTTTGTCCTGTCGGGCGTGGTGCAGGCCGTCGTCACCAAGGGCGAGATGAGCCGCCTCCTGCCGGACTCCAGCCCGCGAACCTACCTCATCGCCAGCGCCCTTGGCGCTGCCTCCTCGTCCTGCTCGTATGCTGCGGTCGCGCTCGCGCGTTCGATGGTGCGCAAGGGTGCGGATTTCACCGCGGCCATGGCCTTCCAGTTCGCCTCGACCAACCTCGTGCTCGAACTTGGCGTCATTCTTGCGGTGCTGATGGGCTGGCGCTTCACCCTTGCCGAATTCGTCGGCGGGCCGATCATGATCGCACTCCTCTCCTTCGTGCTTAGCCGGGTAATGACCCCGGAGCGCGTCGCTGCGGCGCGCGCCGAGGCCGAGCGCGGCCGCGTCGGCCGGATGGAAGGACATGCTGCGATGGACATGTCGCTCTCCGGCGGCTCGATCCTCAGCCGCGCACTTTCGCCGCGCGGCTTTACTGCAATCAGCCATTTTTACGTGATGGACTGGGCCAGCATCTGGAGCGACATCGTCCTCGGCCTGATCATCTCCGGCGCCCTCGCCGCCTGGGTGCCGCAGGCTTTCTGGCAGGACGTATTCCTCAGCCACGACAGGATGGCATCTTTGCTGATCGGCCCACTCATCGGCCCGCTCATCGCCATCGTCTCTTTCGTCTGCTCGGTCGGCAACGTGCCGCTCGCAGCGGTGCTCTGGAATGGCGGGATCAGCTTTGGCGGCGTCGTCTCCTTTCTCTTCGCCGACCTTATCATCCTGCCGATCCTCGACATCTACCGCCGCTATTACGGCTGGAAGACGGCGCGGCTGCTCGCGGTGGTCTTCTACGCGACGATGGTGCTCGCCGGCTATCTGGTCGAGCTGCTCTTCGGCCTCACCGGCCTGACACCGACAGCGCGGCATGCAATCGTCGCCGGCACGCATTTCTCCTGGGATTACACGACGGTGCTCAACATCGCCTTCCTGCTGCTGACCTCTGTTCTCGCCGCCCGCTTCCTGCGGACCGGCGGGCCGGCGATGCTGCGGATGATGGCGGCCCCTGCCGCGGCGAACGATCGTGGACACGCACATCACGATCACGACCATCACCACCACTGAGCCCACGGGCCGCCCCATCGCCACGGCCCGTTGATCGAGATCAAGGGCACCCCACGCTACCGCGCCTATTGATTATGCAGGATCTGCAAGGCGAGCGATGTACGCGGACGGCACCATCACAGGCACGTTGAGGGCAATGCGGTTATGGCCGCGTCTCGCCACGCTCGTCATCGCCCTGCTCGCGTTGGCGGCGACAGTGCCGCAAGCCTCTGCGGCCGCGCTTCACGGCGCCGCCCGACCCTGCATCGCGTCATCCGTCACGACTGTGGCCGCGATTCATGCCGCGCCGGAGACGCCCCGCTTACCCGGACCTTGCAGCGGGTGTCGCCTGCACGCAGTGAATTGCACAGCGGGCGGGTGCGCTGGCACGCCGCTGGCGGCGAATGTTGTTGGCGCCACCTTCCTTGCGGCACCGCTCGGCGACGCATTGATCTACAGCATCGGATGCCAGCCGGTGCCAGCAAGCCGCGCGCTGCCACCCGAAGCGCCGCCGCCCCGCTCTGCAACCTGATCCGCGGACTCCGCTTCGAAGGACGCGGCTGCGGCACGCCATCCCCGCAGGCACGGCGCCATGCGCCGGCACTGAAATGACGTTTCACGACTGGCCACGTGCCAGAACAGGACATCGGAACATGAACAGGAAACTGAGTCTTCTCGGAACAGCATCGATCGCGCTGCTGCTGGCCGTAAGCGGCGCAAATGCGCAGCCGACCGCTGGGCAGGCCGGGAACACCCCCGGCATGATGACGCAAGGCAGCGATCAGGCGACGAGCCCGCCGAAGAATGATGCCCCGCCCGCCGAATCGCCCTCCTTTTACCCGGGAATGATGGGATACGGCGGCCCGGGAACAACCGGCGCCGGCTGGATGGGCCCCGGCATGATCGGCGGCTACGGCCCTAGTCCGTGGACGCGGGGCCGTGGCTGGGCCGGTCCTGAGAACAGAGCGCGCGGCTACGGCCCTGGTCCGTGGATGATGGGCGGCGGAGGCTGGGGCGGCGGCCCCGGCATGATGGGCGGCTACGGTCCCGGCCCGTGGATGATGGGCAGTGGTTGGGCGAGGCCCAGCATGATGGGCGGCTACGGTCCCGGCCCGTGGATGATGGGCGGTGGTTGGGCAAGGCCCAGCATGATGGGCGGCTACGGTCCCGGCCCGTGGATGATGGGCGGCGGCTGGGCGGGCCCCGGCATGATGGGCGGCTACGGCCCTGGTCCGTGGATGATGGGCGGCGGCTGGATGGGCCCCAACATGATGGGATGGGGCGGTATTGGCCCTTATGCCAGCGGCGCGCTGGCGGTGCGCGGTAATCTAGACCTGACGGTAAGCCAAGTTGAACGACAGATGGGCCGTTGGTTGGCCATCACCGGCAACCCGCACGTCAAGCTCGGCAAGGTCGCCGAACAGAAGGACGGTACGATCACCGTCGATATCGTCACTACTGACAATGGCGGCCTTGTCCAGCGCTACATCGTCAACCGCAAGACCGGGTTCCTCGAACCCGCGGGAGAGTGATCCATGTGGAATTACGGGCCAGGCGGCATGATGGGCTATGGCGGCTGGGGACCGGGCGGAGGGTTGATGCCTTTCGGCGGGTTTTTCGGCCTGATCGTAATGGTCCTCGGCTTCGCGGTCGTCGTCTGGGTAATCCGCACGTCATGGCACCCTCGGTATCATCGTCCCTATGTGGAACGGCGCTCGCCCGGGCTTGAAACCCTAGAACAGCGCTACGCGCGGGGGGATATCACGCGCGACGAGTATCTCGAGAAGAAGGCCGATCTCCTCGGGTGACAGCAGGCGCCACGGGCACCGCGCTCTCCCGAAGAGCGCCTCGTCCGTGGCGTCCCTCGTGTGATCCCATGCGCCCATGCAGCGACTGACCGTCGGCACTGCAGATGAACATCCTTGCACTCACTTCGAGACGAGGTGCCTGATCGGCCACCTTATTGTCGAGGATTATGCAAGCCAATCGCATCTGAGACGAGAGTTTCGAACGGCTTTTTCGAACCATAATGCAACTCTGGCTTACCCCCGTCGCCAGATCGAACTCAAATACCGACCGCATTCTACGTACGCACAATTGAAGCCGGCTATTGCGGTTTTCGGCGTGGTAACGCCCAACAATGAATGTTCGCTCCATCCAATCCACTCCCGAACGCTGCCAGTCCGCATCGCCCCCAAGCTGGTCGACCTGCGGGCGACCGCGAGTGTCGGCTTCGGAGCATGCCGTTAGAAAGGCTGGGTGACCGGGATGGGCGCAGAAGCGCCTCAATACGTAATCCCTTGGAACTGTGCCCATCAAGACGGCGCCATCATCAGCCGGTTGCCGGGGACATGGCGGAAGGCCCGGTCGCGGCAAGTAAGCAGTATGACCTGCATGCGGGTCGCTACCTCGCTAAGGATCTCGATCATGGTGTCAAGCCGGCCGTCGTCCGAATAGGCGAGCGGATCATCGAGGATCAGCGAGACGGGCTTACCCTGTTCGATCAGCATGTCGGCAAAGGCGATGCGGGTCAGCACCGCAAGCTGCTCCTGGGTGCCGCGGGACAAGCTCGCGCAATGTTCGTCGACGCCGGCGCGGACTACGCTACTGAGCGCCAGATCCTCAGAGAAGGTGAGTTCGCAATCAGGTAGCAGTTGCGCAATATAGCGCTTTGCACGTTTGGCGATCGGTCCTAAAAACTTCGCCGAGGTCTCGTTGCGCGCAGCTTCCAGCGTATCGCGGAGCAGCTTGAGCGTATCGGCATCCTCGGTGACGCGCTGAAGCGCGGCGCGCGCCGCTTCGGCTTCCTCGCCCGCCGCAGCGGCGCGGTCAGCAAGGCCGAGGCCGCCTTCACTTTCGATCGTGCCCTCGAGACGGGCGATTTCGGTCTCGAGCTTGGTCCGCGCCTCGGCACTAGTGCGGACGCGCGCATCTATGACTTCGATCTTGCGGTTGATCGCGGTGACATCATGCGCGGTAGCATCACGCTTGGCGTCCTCCAGCTTGACCGCTGCTTCGGCAGCTATCTCACCCGCTTTGGTGAGATCGGCGTCCAGCGTGGCCCATTCCGGCCGGGCTTCGATCGTCTTGATCATGCTGGTGGCATTAGCAAGGTCGCTCACTGCCCCAGCCTCGGTCGTGGCGAGCGGCGCATCTTCCTCCTCAGCGCGGCGCAGCGCCCCGATTGCGCTGTCCAATACGCCTTCGGCGCGTGCGAGATTAGAGTCGGCGGTCTCGAGCGCTTCGGTCAGCTTCGGGATATCGGGTGAGGCATTGTCGTCTTGGCCAGGTGCTTCCTCAAGTTCGCTCATGAACAGTTTGAGTGCTTCGGCACCAGCGGTGAGCGCCAGGACGTCGTCGGCCGGTGTCACTGCCGCGATACGAGCTTTCAAGGTACGCAGTTCGGCCGCCGCATCCCGTGCCGCCTCGTTGCGGGTACGTGCTGCCGCGAGATCTTCAACCCCCAATTCCTCGAGCGCGGTCTTGCGCTTACGCAACGCTGAAGCGAGCGTTTCCTCCGCGCTTGCCGCTGCTGCTGGCGGGGTCACGATCAACTCAGCGGCGCCGAACCGGATATGCGCCGTTCGGGTTAAAGCCCACTCGCCGATCGACATTGGTTGGCCGTCGAGGGTGATGCCCTCGACCTGACCCGATACTGTGATGCGTGTGGCACCGGCGTTCACGATAGCTTGGGCCTCGGCCACCGCCCGATCATGCTCCTCGAGAACAGTGATTGACTTGGCTGAGATCGCTGTCGCGGCAAGAACCTCGGCATCACGGTGCTGTTTTTCGAGCGCTAGTAACTCTTCATGCCGTCGCCGTGCGGAGGTGATCGCGGCGAGCCGCCGGCTTAGGCGCAGACGCCCCTCGCCTGCAGTAAGCGCGCTCCGTGCCACCTGGCGTTCGGTTCGGGCGCTGTCGAGTCCGATGCGGGCAGTCGCCGCCTTGTCCTTGGCTCTGGCCAGCACCTCGGCGACTTCGGCGCGGCGCTCGCGCGCGGCCTGGAGCGCGGCCATTGCGGTGTCGCGCGCGGCGATGGCCATCTCGTGCCGGTCCTTCAGGTCCGCCAGGCTGCTGAACTTGCCCGTGGCGGCTTCTTGCTCGGCCTTTCGGGTTGAAAGAATCTGAGCGGCGGCACGCGCAATCTCCAGTGACGCGGTCAGATCCTTGCGGGTCTGGACGTCGGTATTGTCGGCGATCTCGCGTTGGACGCTCTTCAGGCGTCTACGCGAGGCTTCGAGCTCGGTGAAGCTGCGCTCGAGTGCGGCAAGACGTTCGGCCGCCTCGCGCACGGCGGCTTCGGCCCTCTGTGCCCGCTCGTGCGCCTCGGTCTGGCGGCCTTTCTTCTGCCCGGTCGGCGTCCAGTAGAGACCGAACTGCGCATCGACCCGTGCGCGCACTCGCCGATAGGCTTCGCCACCCATGATCGAACCGACCTCAGCTTCAAGCGTCGAGGCGATGGTGTCGCGCACGATCTGGCCAGGCGCCGAGACCGATAGTGCTTCGGTCTGCGCGATCCACAGTAGCCCGAGCGCGCCATATGTCGAGATGTCGCCATTGCGGCTGGTGTCGCGTACCGACCCAAGCAACGTGTTGAGCCGTGTCTCGGCCTCCTCGCCTTGGGCGCGGCCCTCGGGACCAGTAATCTCGACAGAGGGGCTGCGCAGGAAGCGCTTCATGATCGTCCAGGGTGCGCCATCAACGTCGAAGCCGACTTTAATCTCGGGACCGACCGCTTCACCATGCGGCGCGAAGGACTGGGCGAGTTGGTTGCGGGTGTTGTGGCGGACGAAGAAGGCCGCACGGAGCGCTTCCAGCAGAGTTGATTTGCCGCTCTCGTTGGGCTCGATAACTATGTTAAGCCCCTCAGCCAGCCCCTCAATCGCAAAAGGTGTACGGAATTTGCGGAATCCGTCGACCGCGATCCGCCGGATGATAAGGCTCATGGCAACTCCTGGCGGTTATATTCGACGAAGAGCCGTTCGAGCGCCCGTTTGGCGATGAGCCCTTCAGGGCCGCCCGCCTCGATACGGTCGTTGAGCTTGGCGGCGGCCGCGCCCAGCGTCCCCTCAATCGCGAGCGAAGCAAGCTCATCCTCGCTCGGCCGACCCACCAGATCATCGGCGCGGATGTCGAGCAGTCGCAGGCGATGGCGAACATCATTTTCGAGGCGGCCGAGGATCGCGATCCGGTCGCTGAGGCCGGTGATGCCGGCCAGCGTCAGCTGGAGAAGTGTATTTGGTGCGTCAATCGCGCCAAGGAGTTGGTCGCATTCGGCATCGAAATTAGCTTGATTGTTGACCGTCCAGTCACGGACGAGCCATTGGAAGCGCCCGGTTCGGATCGGCGTAACGACCGGCTCACTGCCCATCTCGACGTTGACCAAGAGCGCGTGGCCGGGGTCGTCTCGCTGGAAACGGTCTGTTTCCGGCGTGCCGGAATACCAAGTGCGCGCGTCAATCTTGAGAGCGCCATGCCAATCGCCGAGCGCCAAATAGTCAAGCGCCGAGCGCTTGGCTCGGTCAGGCGCAATCTGGTTCTTTGTCTCGCCGCGAGATCCAAAATCACGGATCGAGCCATGAGCCAGCCCAATCCGCAGGCTAGCGCCCGGTGTCTCCATCGTGTCGAAGAGGGCGGTCGGATCCTCAAGATTATGGCGGTGGACCAGAGGCGCCGGCAACAACCAAGCGCCCGACTCGAATTCATGCGGTACTGGTTCGGACAGAATTACGATCTTGTCGCCCGCCTTGTGACGAATCCGATCCCAGAGACCGCCGTTGCGCGCGAAATCGTGGTTTCCAGGCAATAGCCACCAGCGGCAGCCGTGCCGGCTCATTCGCGAGATCGCCTGGACGATCGTGCGGTCTTCGGGGCCTTCGGTATCGAAAATGTCGCCAGCGACGATCACGTGCTGGGCGTCATGCTCGGCGGCGGTGCGGCCAAGCGTGTCGATCATATCGAAGCGCGCTTCGGTGAGCGCGCCTCTCACATCCGGTTCGAAACGCCCGTAAGGTTTGCCGAGCTGCCAGTCGGCTGAGTGAAGGATTTTTATACCCATGCTCTAAACTCTACGACCGTCCAGTTGCGCGTCAACGACAACTTGGGATTGCATAAAATTTGGACAAACGCTGCTATGTCATCGATCGCATCGAGTGACGGCGAAGTCGCAATTTCGACCGAAGAGTGGCGCTGCAAGGCTCCGTAAGGATGTCCAGTTTCGGCATTGGCGAGCAACATTCCGAACGACGTCAATGGTGAAGGTTTTCGGATGCCTGCGGGCGTACGAAAACCGCCCAAGCACGAACCCGCGGTGAGCGGGCGCTAGTCTATGGGGAATTTGATTTTCGGCTGAGGCTGGGGATGGTTGCGTGGTCCCTGAGTAGGGGCCGGCGTGGAGTCTGGTTCCGCCATTGGCGGCTGGTACGGCGATTTCGCGTTCTGGGATGATGGTCGAGAGTGATTATGGGATCGCGGGTGATAGGCTTGGGCACAAGGGGGAGCGTTGACCGAAGCGCGGTTGCTGCGGTGTGCGTGTAGTTCGATCGGCGCCGGGTCACGATGAATTTCTCCCGGTTGACGTCGTGGGACACGGCGGCGCCCTGGGCTGACACCAGCGGGCGAACGTCTCGACGATGACCATGTGGCCGCCGCAGCAGGGGCACGGCGGACGAACATCGCGAGGCTCATCGGGCTCATCGTTGTTGGAGAGCGGCGCGGCGGCGAGGAGTTCTCGGGCGCGCGCGAGATTGGGTTTGCGCGCCGTGGCGGAGAGCAAGCCGTAGTGGCGGATGCGGTGGAAGCCGCGTGGCAGGACGTGGATCAGAAAGCGGCGGATGAACTCGTCGGCGGCGAGCGTCATAGCCTGGTGGCGGTCGGCGCCATCGCGACGATAATCCTTGTAGCGGAAGATGACGCTGGCTTCGTCAAAGGCGAGCAGCCGCCGGTTCGAGATGGCGATGCGGTGGGTATAGCGCGAGAGATAGGCAAGCACCGCTGCGGGGCCGCTGAAGGGCGGCTTAGCGTAGACCACCCAGCGTTTGCTGCGGACCGGCGAGAGGTGGCGCAGAAAGGTGCGCCGGTCGGCGAGTGGTGCGAGGCCGCCAAAGAAGGCAAGCCGTCCTTGATCGTGGAGCGCGATCAGGCCGGTGATGAACAGGCGGCGGAACAACTTGCCCAGGACGCGCACCGGCACGAGGAAGGCCGGCCGCGAGGAGATCCAGCGCTCACCGTCGAGCGAGATGCCGCCGCCCGGCACGATCATGTGCACGT
>NZ_JFHO01000029.1:0-39857 GCF_000724705.2 Acidiphilium sp. JA12-A1 | reverse complement strand
GCAGGCGCCTTCGTCCGAGACCATGCAGGGACCGACCGGGTGGCGCGGCGTGCAGGCCCGGCCGTAGAGGCGGCACTGGTCGGGCTGGCGGCGGCCGAGGACGACGCTGGCGCAGTCGCAGCCCGGCGGCATCTCGCCGGCGCGGCGGCGGGGCGGCGCGGCGATGACGTGGCGGGCGCGGGCGTCGTGCGCGCGCCAGCCTTCGCGCAGGGCGAAGCCGGAGCGGGGGATGACGCCGATGCCGCGCCAGGCGGCGTCGGTCACCTCCATCACCTCGTCGAGCAGGCGGCGGGCGGTGGGGTTGCCCTCCGGGCGGACCAGCTCGGGATAGCAATTGTCGAGGAAGGCCCTGCCCTCGCGCTTCTGGCGGAGGACCGAATAGATCGCCGCCAGCAGGCTTTCGGCGGAGAACCCGGCGACCGCGACCGGCAGGGCGTGACGCTCGGCGACGAAGCGCCATTCCTCGGCACCCATCACCGTCGCCACGTGGCCGGGGGCGACCAGGGCGTCCAGCGCGTTGTCCTCCTCGGCGAGCAGCATGGCGACGGCGGGCCAGGTGAGCCGTGCGGCGAGCAGGACCGAGAGATTGTCCGGCACGCCCTCGGCCAGCATGGCGGCGACCGGCGCCGTCGTCGTCTCGAAGCCGGCGACGAAGAAGACGACCGGGCGGCTCGGCGCGGCGCGGGCGATCGCCACCGCGTCCTGCGGCGCGGCGATGGGGCGCACATCCGCGCCGGCGGCGCGGGCGGCGGCGAGCGAGGCGACCTCGCCCTTCGGCGCGTTGATCGGCACGCGCAGCATGTCGCCGAAGGCGACGAGGGTGACGCCGCCGGCCATCGCCAGGGCGATCGCGTCGGCGAGGTCTTCCTCGGGGCAGACGCAGACCGGGCAGCCGGGGCCGGGGATGATGCGCACACCCTCCGGCAGGAGGGCGCGCAGGCCGAGCATGCTGAGGCTGCGCTCATGCCCGCCGCAGACATTCATGATGGCGACCGGCGGGCCCGGCGGCAGGGCGCGGATGCGGCCGAGCCAGAGCCGGGCCTCGGCCTCGCCGCTCATCGCCGCCCCGCGCTCACGGCGCGGCCTCGCCGAGGACGGCGAGCAGCTCCCAGGCGGAGCGGGCCTCGCCCTCGGTCATTTTCCGCAGCGCGTAGCCGACATGGACCATGACATGGTCGCCGGGCGCGACCTCGCCGGCGCCGAGCATGAACAGGCTGACGGCGCGGCGCACGCCCTGGGCCTCGCAGACGGCGTTGAAACCGTCGATCGCCACGACCTGCATGGGGATACCGAGACACATCGGGGCCGCGCTCCTCCGCGAGAGGCCGGCAAGGTTTCGTTACCGGACGGTTCCGAACCTGCCGCCGGACGGCGGCGCGGACAATGACATGGATCAACCCGGCACGGGCGCCGGGCGGGGACATGGATCAACCCGGCACAAGCGCCGGGCGGGGACATGGATCAACCCGGCGCGGGCGCCGGGCGGGTCAGAGCGCGTGGCCGGCGAACAGGGTGCGGACGGCGCCGCCGACCCAGACCTGGCCCGCCGCGTCCTGCTCGACATGGACGCGGCCGGCGCGGCCGAGCCGGGTGCCCTGCGCCGCGACATAGGCGCCATTTGCACGGCCGCTGGCGAACAGCCACTGGCCGACCGAGGCGTTGAGGCTGCCGGTGACCGGGTCCTCGACCAGCACGCCTTCCGGGTTGGTGAAGAGGGCGCGGATCTCGAACGCGGCGGCACCGCCGGGTTCGTGCGGGCCGACCACGCCGATATCGATGGGCCGGCCATGGTGGCGCGCCGGCTCGATCGCCAGCACCTCGGCGGCGGAGGCGAGCATCGCGCAGATCCAGCCGGGGCCGTTGTCCACCCAGGCGGCATCGACGATGGCGGCGCGGTCGATGCGCAGCACGGCGGCGACCTCGGCGATGTCCGCCTCGTCGGGCGGGCCGCCGCGCAGCAGCGGCGGCGCGGCGAAGGCGAGACGGTCGGCATCGCGGCGGATGGTGACGAGGCCGGCGCCGCATTCCTGCACGATGACGCCGTTCCGCTTCGGGATGCCGCCGGCCTCCGCCCAGGCATGGGCGGTGCCGAGCGTGGGGTGGCCGGCGAAGGGGAGTTCGCGCGAGAGGGAAAAGATGCGGACGCGGTAATCGGCGGCGGGGTCGGCGGGCGGGAGCAGGAAGGTGGTTTCCGACAGGTTGAGCCAGCGTGTGATCGCCTGCATCTCGGCGGTGGACAGGCCGTCGGCATCGGCGATCACGGCGAGCGGGTTGCCGGTGAAGGGGGCGGTGCCGAACACGTCGACAAGGCGGAACGGGCGGGTCATGGCGAGGGCTCCTGGCGCGGGAAGAGGTGCAGGGCGGCGTAGTGCAACAGCATGATCGCCTTGGCGTCGTGGATCTCGCCGGTTTCGATGCGGCGCAGCGCGTCGTCGATGTCGAGTTCGACGGTCTCGATGTCCTCGCCCTCCTCGGGGCAGCCGCCGCCGGGGGCGACGCGGTCGGCCGGGGTGTAGCGGGCGACGAAGAAGAAGAGTTTCTCGGTGAGCGCGCCGGGGCTCATGTAGGCGCTGAAGACGGGGCGGATTTCAGCGATGCGGTAGCCGGTTTCCTCCTCGGTCTCGGCGATGATGCGGGCCTCGGGGTGGGCGGCGTCGAGCTTGCCGGCGATGGCTTCGAGCACGAGGCCGTCGCCGCTCTCGGCGAAGGCAGGATAGCGGAACTGCCGCACCAGGATGACGGTGCGGCGGGCGGGATCGTAGAGCAGGATCGCCGCGCCGTTGCCGACGTCGTAGACCTCGCGGGTGAGGGTCTGCCAGCGGCCGTCGGAACGGCGCCAGTCGAACGTGACCTTGGTCAGCCGGCCCCAGCCGGCGGCGAGCAGCGCCTCGGCGCGCAGGCGGACCCTGTCCGCGAGGTTGTGGGGCCTGTCGCTCGGCATCTGCACGGTCTCCGGCTGGCTTGCGGGCGGGCGGCGCGGCCGGCGCCGGGCGGTGGACCCGGGCGGTCAGGCGGCGACGCCGTAATGTCGTCCCATCTCGTCGTTCATCGTCCACAGAATGTCCAGCTTGAACTTGAGGATCTGCAGGGCGCGCTCCTGCATCGGCCGGGTCGCGAAATGGGCGAGCGTGATCCGCAGGCCGTGGACGACGTCGCGCGGGGCCTGGCTGGTGCGGTTGCGGAAATAGTCGAGCCCCTCGCTCTCGATCCAGGGGTAGTGTCCGGGCCAGGTGGCGAGGCGCTGGCGATGGATGTCGGGGGCGAAAAGCTCGGTCAGCGAGGAGCAGACGGCCTCCTGCCAGGGCGCGCGGCGGGCGAAATTGACATAGGCGTCGACCGCGAAGCGCACGCCGGGCAAGAGGTGGCGCAGGTCGAGCATCTCCTCGCGCGCGAGGCCGGTGGCGATGCCGAGGCGGAGCCAGGCCTCGATGCCGCCCTCGTCGCGCAGGCGCGAGCCGTCGGGCAGTTCGTAGTCGAACCCGTCATGGTCGAGGAGGCGGCGGATCCAGCCGCGGCGGATCTCGCGGTCGGGGCAGTTGGAGAGGATCGCCGCGTCCTTCACCGGGATCGCGATCTGGTAATAGAAGCGGTTGGCGACCCACATGCGGATCTGCTCCGGCGTCGCCTTGCCGGTGTTGAGCATCACGTTGAACGGATGGTGGATGTGGTAGGCGCTGCCGGCCTCGCGCAGCTTCGCCTCGAACTCGGCGTGAGACCAGGGCGCGCGGCCGTCATCGGCTGGTGGCGCCTCGGCCAGGAGATCGGCTCTCATCATTGGACATTCCCCGAAAGCATGAGGCCGGAAAGACGACAGGGGACGGCCGGCGGCGCATTGATCTCGATCATTGCGCGGCGGGGCGGATCAGCGGCGCGGGGCGGCGAGCGGGGCGATGGCGGCGAAGAGCGGCGACGCGGGATCGGCCAGGTGGCGCAGGAGAGAGAAATGATCGGCACCGGGAACGATGATCTCGCGGGCGATGTTGCCGGCGGCGCGCCAGGCCGCGTGCATCGCGCCGGTCTGCGCCCGGAAGGCGGGGGTTTCGTCGCCGCCGACGGCGAAGATCGCCGGCGGCATGCGCGGCTTCACGCGATGCACCGGCGAGGCGGCGCGGGCGGCGGCGGCGTCGAGCCCGAGGCGGTCGTTCAGCGGTGTGGCGCGCAGCGGATCGAGATCGTAGACGCCGCTGAGGCCGACGACGGCGGTGATCGGGCTCGGCCCGTCCCAGTCGGTCAGCGCGAGTTCGGCGGCGAGATGGGCGCCGGCGGAATGGCCGATGGCGACGAGGCCGCCGGTGCCGGCGGCGCGCAGGACGGCGGGGACGGCGCGGCGCACGGAGTCGGTCAGCGCGGCGAGGCTGGCATCGGGGCAGAGCGGGTAGTTCGCCAGCGCGACGTTGAAGCCGGCATCGACGAAGGGCGGCGCGAGGAAGCGGAACTGCGCCTTGTCGCGCCCCTGCCAGTAGCCGGCGTGCAGGTAGAGCAGGGTCGCCGCGGCACCGGGGGCGGCGAAGAGGTCGAAGCGTTCGCGCTCATGCGGGCCGTAGGGGATGTCGAGCCGCGGCGCGCGGGCGGCGATGGCGGCCTCGCCCTCGCGCAGGAAGGCCTCGATCAGCGCCGGATGGCCGGGGCGCATCTGCCCGGCGAGATACTGGAAGACGGGGTCGGACGGGTCGGTCATGGCGCGCTGGCGCCGGGTTGCGGCGCCGCGAAGCCGGCGAGCGTGGCGTAGCCGCGGACGATGGCCTCCAGCTCGTCGGGGCGGGCGACGTCGCCGATCCGGGCGAAGCCGTCGGGGGCGCGGGCGGCGACGAGGTCGATGACGCGCTCGGGGCCGCCGACGCGGTTGGAGCGCACGACGGCGGCGGTCGCGGGGCGGCGCTCGGCCTCGTAGGCGGCGAGCGCGGCGGGGATGTCGGCGCTTTCGGCGAGAGTATCGGCGAGGCAGCGCGCGTCGAGGATCGCCTGCGAGGCGCCGTTCGAGCCGACCGGATACATCGCGTGCGCGGCATCGCCGAGCAGGGTGATGCGCCCCCGCGTCCAGCGCTCCAGCGGATCGCGGTCGCACATCGGGTAGAGGAAGATTTCGCTGGTGGCGCGGGCGAGGCGCCCGACATCGACGAAGGGCAGCGCGAAGCCGGCGACCAGCGGGGCGAACTCCTCCCAGGCGCCGCGGCGCGACCAGCTTTCGCGCGCGGGCGGCGGCGTGCCCTCGGCGCCGGTGCGGGCATAGACGACCCAGTTGGTCAGCCGGCTGCCGTCGGCGGCGGGCTGGCCGATCGGGTAGAAGACGAGCTTGGCGGTGGCGTTGCCGGCGATGATCATCTCGTCGCCGGTGCCGAAGGCCGGCCAGTCGAGCGCGCCGCGCCACATCTGGATGCCGTTCCAGCGCATCGGCGGGTCGGCGCCGAGCAGGAGCGGGCGCAGGGTGGAGTGGATGCCGTCGGCGCCGATCAGCGCGTCGCCGGCGATCGTCTCGCGGGCGCCGGCGGCGTTGGTGAGCGTGACCGCCACCGCGCCATCCGCCTCGGCGGCGGCGGCGACGCGCGCATCCGGGCGCAGAGCCCCCTCCCCCAGCCGCTCGCGCGCGGCGCGCCAGAGCATGTCCTGCAGCTTGCCGCGATGGATGGAGAATTGCGGCACGTCGTGGCCGGCGTGCAGGCCGCGCGTCTCGGTCCAGATCACCTGGCCGCGATGGTTGAGGTAGGAGAGCGCGCGGGTGCGCAGGCCGATTTCGTCGAGCGCGGGCAGCAGGCCGAGGGCGGCGAGTTCGCGGACGGCGTGCGGCAGGATGTTGATGCCGACGCCGAGCGGGCGGATTGCCGGCGCGGCCTCCAGCACCTGGCACTCGATGCCGCGTCGGTGCAGCATGAGGGCGAGGGTGAGCCCGCCGATGCCGCCGCCGGCGATGAGCACGCGCATGGCGGGTTCAGCCCGGCGGCAGGAAATGGACCTCGTGCTCCGCCGCGATGCGGACGACCTCGGCGGGGTCGGCGAGGTTGTGGATGCGCTCGAACAGGGCGCGCAGCGAGCGGCTGGGGGCGACCCAGAACACGCATTTCACGTCGGCGTCGGAACGGTTGAAGATGCCGTGCGGCCTGTTCATCGGCATGCGGACCAGGTCGCCGGGGCCGGCCGACAGATCCTGCCCGTCGAGCCAGAGATCGAATTTTCCCTCCAGCATGTAGATGAATTCGTCCTGCGTCGGGTGGATGTGCGGGGGGACGAAGGTGCCGGGCGGGAAGACCGCGTGCCAGGCCATCGAATGCTCCGACTCCTGCTTCAGCGTGTAGGTCTGGCCGAGGACGTTCCAGACCACGCCGCCGATCCCCTCGTCGGCCCTGGTGATTCCGGGCGGCATTTCGTTCATGGTCGGTCTCCCCTGTTTCGCATGGTTAAATCAGGCGGCGGCGGCGCGGGCAAGACGGCGCGCGGCGGAAAGCCGGTGCGGGACCGCACGGAAAATTGTAGGCCGGCGATAACGGAACTGTTGACTTGACCTGTTTTTCATCGATAATCAACGGCTGGAAACGTCAACGAAAGCCGAAACATGGGCGCAACAGGCAACGCGATCGCAGCTTCCGGCGGCGGCACGCCGAACGAAGACAGGAGGGCGGCCGGCGGCTGGTCCGACATCGTCCGCGCCGAGAAACTCTGCGTCTCGTTCGGCAAGGTGCGCGCCCTCGACAATATAGATCTGGCGATCGGGCGCAACGAGATTGTCGGCCTGATCGGCGATAACGGCGCCGGCAAGTCCACCCTCATCAAGGCGCTGACCGGCGTGGTGCGGCCGAGTTCGGGGCGGCTCTATATTCGCGACGAGGCGGTGGACCTCTACAATTATTCGGTCCGGCGCGCGCATTCGCTGAAATTCGAGACCGTGTACCAGGAGAAGTCGCTCGGCGAGAAGCAGCCGTTGTGGCGGAACTTCTTCGTCGGCCGGCAGATCGTCAACCGCTTCGGCTTCATCAACGTGCGCGAGCAGCGGCGCATCGCCAACGAGATCCTGCAGCGCCAGCTCGGGTTCCGCGGCGTCGGGATCGACGCGGATTCGACCGTCGCCAAGCTGTCGGGCGGCGAGCGGCAGGGCATCGCGATCGGCCGGGCGATGCATTTCGATTCCGACCTGATCATCCTCGACGAGCCGACCACGGCGCTCGCCATCAGCGAGGTGCAGAAGGTGCTGGACTTCGTCCGCTCGATCAAGCGCTCGGGGCGGGCGGCGATCTATATCGAGCACAATCTCGCGCATGTGCACGCGCTGGCGGACCGGCTGGTGGTGCTCGACCGCGGGCGCATCGTCGCCAACATACGGCCGGCGGAGATGACCCTCGAGGATCTCACCCGGTTCCTGATCGACCTGCAACACGGCACGCCGGCAACAGGAGGCCACGCATGAGCGGCAGCGACGTGAGCACGGGACGCCCGGCGGCGCCGAAATCCTCCCCGCGCTGGCACGCGCATCTCGGCGCGGTGCCGATCATCGTCGTGTTCTTCGCGCTGATCGGCATCTATATCGGCTTCGCGCCGGAGGTTTTCCTCCGCTGGCCGATCTACAATTCCTTCCTCGTCACGATTCCGCCGATGCTGGTGCTCTCGCTCGGCCTCACGCTGGTGATCGCGGCCGGGGAGATCGACCTGTCGTTCCCGGCGGTCATCGCGCTGTCGGGCTTCCTGTTCGCGTTCTGCGCCGACAAGCTGCACATGCCCTGGCTCGGCCTGGTCGCCGCGATCGGCGGCGGCGCGCTGGTGGGCGTGATCAATGGCTGGCTGGTCGCCGCACTCGGCATTCCCTCGATCATCATCACCATCGGCACGTCGTTCTTCTGGAGCGGTGTGGCGACCGTGCTTTCGGGCGGCCTGTCCTACGCGCTGAACGACCTGACCGGCACCGTGATCGCGCGGGTGTTCTCGGGGACGCTGCTCGGCGTGCCGGTGGAGGCGCTGTGGGCGGTGGCCGTCGCGGCGCTGATCTGGGCGATCCTGAACCGGCACCGCTTCGGCGAGCACCTGCTGTTCATCGGCGATTCGCGCGAGGTGGCGCGGGTGGTCGGGATCAACACGGTCCGCGAGCGGATCAAGCTGTTCACCCTGATGGGCGCGCTCGCCGGCTTCGCGAGCTTCCTGATGACCGTCGCCAATCTCAGCTATTTCTCGACGCAGGGCCAGGGGCTGCTGCTTTCGGCGCTCGCCGCCGTGTTCATCGGCGGTTCCTCGGTGTTCGGCGGATCGGCCACCGTGGTCGGCAGTTTCTTCGGCGCCATGATCATCGGCATGCTCGATGCCGGGATCGTCGCGACCGGGGTTTCGGGGTTCTGGGTCGAGGTGATCGTCGGCCTCGTGTTCGTCGCCGCGGTGGTGCTGCACACCGGTCTCGGCGACCCGGCGAGGGTGAAGGCTCTGCAGCGACGACTGATGCAACGCGAGTAAAGCCCGCCGGCATGACGGGCACCTCAAGGCAAACAAAGGGAGAGACGGGATGAAACTCAGGATGTCCTTCGCTTCGGCGGCCGCCATCGCGGCGGCGCTGTTCTGCGGCACGGCCGCCGCGGCCCCGCAGCACAAGCTCGGCGCCGGGCTGACCATGTATTTCCAGATGGGCGGCAGCCCCGGCGACGCCTCGACGCTGCCGCGCGAACTCGGCGCCAAGGCGGCGGCCAAGGCGCTCGGCGTGCGGCTGATCTCGCAATATTCCGACTGGCAGCCGGAAAAGATGATCGAGCAGTTCCGCCAGGCCATCGCCGCCGGGCCGCAATGCGCCGAGATCATGGGCCATCCGGGCAACGCCGCCTTCGCGCCGCTGGTGAGCAAGGCCGAGGCCCAGGGCATGGTGGTCACCGCCGGGAACGTGCCGCTGCCCAAGCTCGAGGCGAAATACCGGACCAACGGGTTCGGCTATGTCGGCACCTATCTCGTGCAGGGCGGCGAGACCACCGCGGCGGCGATGGTCAAGGCCGGGCACCTGAAGCCGGGTGACGAGGCGCTCGAATACGGCGTCTTCGCCGAGGGGATCCGCGGCGAATCCGACGAGGGCCTGGTGATGGGGCTGAAGAAGGCCGGGCTCAAGGTCTACAAGCTCAACATCTCGAACGCCGTCAACGCCGATCCGGCGCTGTCGGTGCCGATCCTCGTCGCCTTCATCGAGCGGCATCCGAAGCTCAAGGCGATCGGCACGCAGCAGGGGCTGGTGACCTCGTTCATTCCGAAGGCGTTGCAGGAGGCCGGCAAGAAGCCCGGGCAGATCGTCGTCGGCGGCATCGATCTCGCGCCGACCACCATCGCCGGGGTGAAGAGCGGCTACATCGCCGCGACGCTGAACCAGCAGCTTTACATGCAGGGCTTCCTGCCGGTGGTGCAGTGCGTGCTGACCAAGCGGTTCGACCTCGAGGGCATGAACGTCAACACCGCCGCCGGCACCGACGACAAGGCGCTGCTCGACAAGATCGAGCCGCTGATCAAGAAGGGCTATTACTGATCCGGCGCTGACCCGGCGCCGGCCACGAGCGCCGGGTCGAGGCCGACGAGGTCGCGGTAGCGCGCCGTGTCGGTCGCGCCCTCGGTATTGAAGACCAGGATCCGCGCCTCCGCGCCGCAGCCGAGCGCCTGCCGTGCCCCGGCATCGCCGGCGACGCGGAGCAGGCCGGCGAGACCGGCACCGCCGCTTTCGCCGGCCACCACCGCCATGTCGCCGGCCTCGGGCCGGGCGAGGCGGTTCATCGCCGCGACGGCGTCCTCCTCGCTCACCGTCATGAAGGCGTCGGCGGCGCGGGCGAGGATGCGCCAGGCGACGAGCGAGGTTTCGTAGCATTCGAGCATGGCCATCACCGTCGGCGCGCCGGCGGCGATGCGGACGGGGCGTCCGGCGCGCGCGGTCTCCAGCACGCAGGCGGCGCGGTCGGGCTCGACGACGACGAGCGTCGGCCGCCGCGCGCCGAGGCGTTCGGCGAGATGGCCGGCGACCGCGGCGGCGAGGCCGCCGACGCCGGCCTGGACGAAGACATGGGTGGGCGGCGCCGGCATGGCGGCGAGCGCCTCGTCCACCATCGCGACATAGCCCTGCATGACGAGGCCCGGAATCCGCTCGTAGCCGGGCCAGGACGTGTCGGAGACGACGGTCCAGCCGCGCGCGGCGGACAGGCGGGCGGCCTCTTCCACCGAATCGTCGTAGGTGCCGTCGACGCGGATGATCTCGGCGCCGAGGCCGGCGATCGCCGCCACCCGCGCCGGGCTGACGCCGGCGTGCACCAGGATCGCGCAGCGGCCGCCCAGCATCGCCGCCCCCTGCGCCACCGAGCGGCCGTGATTTCCGTCGGTCGCGCAGGCGAAGGTCATGGTGGCGGCGATGTTGCGGACCTCCGGCGCAGCCATGTCGGCGTAGCCGACGGGGCGGCCGAGGCGGCGGGCGGCTTCCTCCAGCACGAGGCGGACCACGGCGTAGGCGCCGCCGAGCGCCTTGAAGCTGCCGAGGCCGAAGCGGGTCGATTCGTCCTTGAGGTGGAGTGCCGCGACGCCGAGCCGCGCGGCGAGGCAAGGCAGGGCGATGAGCGGCGTCGGGCGGTGATCGGGGCGGTGGGCGAGGTAGCGGGCGAGTTCATCGGCCGCGTCGGCGCCGAGCAGCGCGGCGTCGGCGGCGTCCAGCGGCGCGCCGTGGGCGGGATCGGGGTTCAGGATCAGCATGTCTTTGCTCCCGCCGGAATCGAGGGGCCGGCCTCATGGTCCGCCGCCGTTATGCCGGGGTCGGGGCGGCGCGCCAATCCGGCGGGCGCCTCATGGCACGGCGAGCGGCTCGGGCTTTTGCGCTTCCTTCGCGGCGGCGCGGCGGCGGAAGGGGAAAAAGCGCTCGCGGCGGGTTTCGGCGAGCATGACGCGCTGGTGGACGCGCAGCAGGTCGGCGCGGGAGACGATGCCAAGGAGGCGGCCTTCCGCGTCGACCACGGGGATTCGCGGGGCGTTCCGGGTGAGCATCCGCACCGCGATGGTGTCGGCCATCTCGTCGGGCGCGGCGGTCGTCACCTCGCGGCCGGCGATCATCGCGCGCAAGGGCAGGTCGCGCCGCACCTCGTCGCCGATCCAGTCGAGGATGTCGGCGCGGGAGACGAGGCCGAGCACGAGGCCGTCCGGCGCCGTCACCGGGAAGGCGCGGTGGGCCGCCGCGTGCGAGAGGAAGCGCTCGATCGCAGCCCCCACCGGCAGGTCCACCGCCAGCGTGTCCACCTCGGTTGCCATGATGTCGCGGATGCGGGTCACGGCCAGCGGGTCGATGCTGTATTCGCGGGTGAGGTGATGGCCGCGCCGGGCGATCTTCTCGGTCAGGATCGAGCGCTTCATCAGCAGGACGGTCACCGCCATGCTGGCCATGCTGGCGGCGAGCACCGGCAGGAGGATGAGGTGGTTGCCGGTGAGTTCGACGGCGAACAGCGTCGAGGTCAGCGGGGCGCGCATGGTGCCGCCCATCATCGCCGCCATGCCGAGCACCGCCCAGAAGCCGGGGGCGGCGTGCGGCATGACGGGGGCGAGGACGGCGCCGAGCGCGCCGCCGATGATCAGCAGCGGCGCCAGCACGCCGCCCGAGGTGCCCGAGCCCAGCGCCACCGACCAGATCACGCCCTTGACCAGGACGAGACGGATCGCGGCCCCGCCGGCGAGCGTGCCGGCGAGCAGGCGCGCGATGTCGGGATAGCCGACGCCGAGGGCCGCCGGGTCGAACACGCCGCCGATGCCGACGACGAGGCCGCCCAGCACCGGCCACCACATCCAGTGGATCGGCAGTGTCTCGAACCCGTCCTCGGCGGCGTAGACGAGCACGGTGAGCAGGGCGGAGCCGAGCCCGGCGGCGAGGCCGAGGCCGAGCCAGCCGAAGGCGTGCAGCGGATCGACGATCACCCCGCCGGCATAGGGAAACAGCGGCGCCGGCGTCATGCAGAAGCGGCGGAGGATGGCGGCGGTGATGCAGGCGACGCCGACGGGGATGATGCTGCGCGGCTTCAGCTCGAACAGCAGGAGTTCGACCGCGAGCAGGAGGGCGGCGACCGGGGTGCCGAAAACCGCCGTCATGCCCGCGCAGGCGCCGGCGACGAGCAGGGTCTTGCGCTCGGCATCGGTCAGGGTGAAGCACTGCGCCATCAGCGAGGCGGCGGCGCCGCCGGTCATGATGATCGGCCCCTCGGCGCCGAACGGGCCGCCGGTGCCGATCGAGATCGCCGACGAGATCGGCTTGAGGATCGCCACCCGCAGGTCGAGCCGGGCGCCGCCGAGCAGGATCGCCTCGATCGCCTCGGGGATGCCGTGGCCGCGGATCTTCTCCGAGCCGTAGCGGGCCATCAGGCCGATCAGCACGGCGCCGCCGGCGGGAACGAGGATCGTCCACAGCGCGGGATGGCCGCCCGGCGCGGCGCCGCCCGGCGCCAGCATCCGGGTCGACCAGACGCCGTAATAGGCGAGGTCGTTGATCAGCCCGATCATGCGCAGCAGGATCCAGCCGGCGATGACGCCGAACAGGCCGGCGCAGGCGCCGAAGCCGATCAGCCGGAAGATCCCGCGGTCGGTCGTGAAGTCGCCAAGGCGAACGGGGGGTGGCAGACTGGGCGAAGGTGACATCGATGGCGGACTCCGGGCCGGGGAAGAGCTGGCCATATATCGTAATGCGATATACAACGGCAACCCGCCGGGAAGAGGAGACAGCATGGCTGATGCGCGGTTGACCGACGAGGATTACGAGATGCTGGCCTCGTTCCGCTTCGCGCTGCGGAAGTTCATCGCCTTCAGCGAGGCCGCCGCCCGGCGCGACGGGCTGACGCCGCGCCAGCACCAGGCGCTGCTCGGCATCCGCGCCATGCAGGGCCAGGGCGCGGCGAGCGTTTCCGACCTCGCGGCGTTCCTGATCCTGCAGCACAACAGCACGGTGGAACTGGTCGACCGGCTGGTGGCCGCCGGTTTCGTGGCGCGGGCGACCGACCCGGAAGACGGGCGGCGGGTGCGGCTGGCGCTGACCGGAAGCGGCGAGGCGCGGCTCGCCGCGCTGTCGCAGACGCATCTGGACGAGCTGGAGCAGATCGGCCCGGAACTGCGGCGGCTGCTCGCGCGCATCCAGCGCTACCGCCGCCGGGTCCGCGGCGCCACGCGCTGCGGGGATGCGGGCGGGTGATGCCGGCGCCGGAGATTTCTGGCATGATCGGCACGATGAAGGACGACAACCGGTTCGGCGCCTATCTGAAAAGCCGGCGCGCCAGGCTCGATCCCGCGTCGCTCGGCCTGGCCGCGGGCCGGCGGCGGACCGCCGGGCTGCGCCGCGAGGAGGTCGCGCAGCGCGCCCATATCAGCGCCACGTGGTACACTTGGCTCGAACAGGGGCGCGGCGGGAATCCCTCGGCCGAGGTGCTCGACCGGATCGCGCGGGCGCTGATGCTGACCGAGATCGAGCGCGAGCACCTGTTCCTGCTGGGGCGCGGCCATCCGCCGGAGGCGCGCTACCGGGGCGGCGATGCGATCACGCCGCGGCTGCAGCGGCTGCTCGACGCGCTGCCCTTCAGCCCCGCGATCGTGCGGACCGCGACCTGGGACGTGGTGGCCTGGAACCGCGCCGCCGCCGCCGTGTTCACCAATTACGACGCGCTGCCGGCGGGGCAGCGCAACATCCTGCGGATGATCTTCACCGACCCGCGCGTGCGCGCGGCGCAGTTCGACTGGGCGGCGATGGCGCGGGCGGTGGTCGGCGCGTTCCGGGTCGATGCCGCCCGCGCCGGGGCCGATGCCGAGGTGGCGCCGCTGGTCGACGAACTCTGCCGCGCCAGCCCGGAATTCGCGGCGATGTGGAACGAGAACGAGGTGATGCCGCAGGGCGACGGGGCCAAGCGGCTGCGCCACCCGGTGATCGGCCCCATCGCGCTGGAGTATTCGTCGTTCGCGGTGGATGGACGGCCGGATCTGAGCATGATCGTCTACAATCCAGCGACGCCGGACGATGCCGGGCGCGTGCGCGCGCTGCTGGCGTCCCGCGCCGATCCGGCCGGACCGGATGCGGTGCTCGACGCCGTCGATAAATAGAGCCGAAGCGGTCAGCCCGGCCGGGGGACGCCGCCCGCCGGAAAGACCAGGGTGACGGCGAGGCCCGGGCGATCGGCGCCGGGTGCGGCGGCATCGAGCGTGAAGCGGGCATCGTGCAGGTCGGCGATGGCGGCGGAGAGCGGCAGGCCGAGGCCGTAGCCGGGGCGGTGGCGCGCCGGGTCGAGCCGGCCGAAGCGGCGCAGCGCGGCACCCCGGCGGTCCGGCGCGATGCCGGGACCGTCATCGGTCAGGCGGACCGTCACGCCGGCCGGATCGGCGCGGGCGACGAGGCCGATCCGCGCCGCGCTCCCCGCATGGGTGATCGCGTTCTCGATCAGGTTGGCGAACATCTGGTTGAGGAGCTGGGCATCGCCGCGGATGGCGAGGCCTCGCGGGACATGCGCGGCGAGGCGGTGGCCCGCCTCCTCGGCCACGGTCTCGTAGGTCTCGACCAGGCGGTCCAGCAGGTCGGTCAGGTCGATGTCGGAGAAGGAGGCGCGGCGGGCGCCGGTTTCGATCTGCGCGAGGCGGAGAATGGCGCCGCAGAGCGCCAGCGCGCCATCGACCTGCGCGATCGCCTCGGCGATGGCGGCCCCGGCCGCCGCCGGGTCGGGGTCGCGCAGCGCGAGTTCGAGGGTTTCGCGCAGCCGGGCCAGCGGCGAGCGGAGATCGTGGGCGATGTCGTTGCCGACGGCGCCGAGATTCTCCATCAGGTGCTGCATGCGGTCGAGCATCGCGTTCACGGTTTCGGCCAGGCGGTCGAACTCGTCGCCGGTGCCGGCGAGCGGGATGCGGCGGGACAGGTCGCCGGCCATGATCTCGCGGCTGGCGAGGCTGACCGCGTTCACCCGCGCGAGGGCCTTGCGGCCGAAACCGATGCCGGCGGCAAGGCCGAGGCTGAGGGTGAGGCCGAAGCCGATCAGGAAGCTGCGGCGGATCAGGTCGTTCAGCCGGCGGATCATCGTGCCGTCGACGCCGACGAGCAGCGACGCGCCGCCGCGCAGGCGGACCACGAGGACGCGCAGCTCCGTCACGCCTGGGGCGAAGGCGTCGGCCTCCGGCGCGTCCAGCGTGTGCCAGCCGGGCGCCGGCGGCGGGAGGCGCAGATTGCCCGCGAGGGGGGCGCCGTTCGGCCCGGCCAGCGCGTAGAAGATGCGGGACGGCCGCTGCGCGAGGGCGGCGCGGATGGCTATGGCCGCCACTGCCGGCGGCGTCGCCGGCCCTTGCGGCAGGATCTCGCCGATCTCGTTGGTGACCGAGGCATCGAGCGTCTGCCGCAGGGAGCCGAGAGTGCCGTAATAGATCACGACGAAGACGATGACGGCCCCCATCGCCGCCACCGCCGCGCCGAGGGCGGCGAGGCGGACGCCGGAGGTGCGCAGGATCGCGGGTTGGCCGGACGCGGGCCAGCGCCGGGTCATGCGGGGTCGCCGATGCGGTAGCCGGCGCCGCGCACGGTGTGCAGCAGCTCGCGCCCGGCGCCCGCCCCGAGCTTGGCGCGCAGGCGGGAGACATGCGACTCCACCACGCTGGTGCGCGGGTCGAAATGGAAGTTCCAGACATCCTCGAGCAGCATCGTCCGCGTCACCACGCGGCCGGCATGGCGCATCAGGTATTCCAGCACCTCGTATTCGCGGGGCTTGAGGTCGATGCGCCGGCCGGCGCGGGTGACGGCGCGGGTGAGCCGGTCGAGTTCGAGATCCTCGACCCGGAGCACCGGCCCGGAGGGGCGCATCTCGCCGCGCCGGGCCAGGGCGGCGACGCGGGCGGCGAGTTCGGCGGCGGCGAAGGGCTTGACGAGATAGTCGTCGCCGCCGGCGCGCAGGCCCTCGACCCGGTCGTCGATGCCGCCGAGGGCGGTGAGGAACAGCGCCGGCATGGTCAGGCCGGCGCCGCGCAGGGTGCGGACCAGGGCGAGACCGTCGAGGCCCGGGAGCATGCGGTCGACGATCAGCAGGTCCCAGGCCCGGCCCTCATGGCCGGCGGCGGCGCGGAGCAGGCCGTCCCGGCCATCGGCGGCGACGGCGACGAGATGCCCCTCGGCGCCGAGCGCGGCGCGCACGAGATTGGCGGTCAGCTCGTCGTCCTCGACCAGCAGGATGGCCAGGCAGGGTTGCGTCATCGCATCGGTCCGGTCATGCACGAAGCGGAGGATCATGGTACCGGCCCGCCGGTCAAGCGAGACCGGGAAACATTACCGAATCACAAACTGGATGTAAGCCGCGGGGCAGCCGCGCTGCGGCATCCAGCCCGGCGTGATCCGTTCTCCCCTCGTACGTCTCCGTCGCCTTGCCGGTCTTGGCGCGCTGCTCGGCCTGTCCGCCTGCGCCCGTTTTCATCCCGCACCGCTGGCGCTGCGCCCCTCCCCCGCCGCGTCGCTCGCGGCGCTCGACCGCGCGCTGCCGGGCGGCGGGACGATCGCGGCGCGGGGGGCGCTGACGCCCGGCGCCTATGCGGCGCTGGCCGTGCTGAACGATCCGGCGCTGGCCGCCGGTCGGGAGGGGGTGCGGCTGGCTTCCGCCCGGCAGTTCGCCGCCGGACTGCTGCCCGATCCGCAGGTGAGCGGCGGGTTCGCCGCCCTGCTCGGCGGGCCGGGGATCGCGCCGTCGATCTCGGGCGGCATCGCGCAGGATATCGCCGCGCTGGCGACGCGCGGCCCGCGCCTGTCCGCCGCCCGGGCGCGGACCGCCGCGGCGGCGGCGCGGTTCGAATGGCAGGAATGGCAGGTGGCGGCGAAGGCGGAGACGCTGGCGATCGGCCTCTGGGGCGAGCAGCGGCGGCTGGCCGCGCTGGAGCGGGCGCGGGACGCGCTGGCCGGGCTCGACCGGGCGTCGCGCGCGGCGATCAAGCAGGGGGATCTTGCGCTTGGCGCGGGAGCGGCGGCGGCGGCGAGCCTCGCCGGGATCGAAACGGCGCGGGATGCGATCGCGCGGCGGGAGCAGGCCGACCACGCCGCCCTCGCCGCCTTGCTCGGCCTCGCGCCCGGTGCCGCGCTGCCGGTTTCTGAACCGGATCTGGCACCGCTGCCGGCGCGGCGGGTGGCGGCGCTGGTCGGCAGCCTCGCCCGGCGGCGGCCCGACCTGATCGCCCTGCGCTATGGCTACCGGGCGGCGGATGCGGATCTGCGCGCCGCGATCCGCGCGCAGTTTCCGCTGGTCTCGCTCGCGGTGAATGGCGGGACCGACACGACGCGGGTGGCCAGCCTGGGGCCGACGATCACGCTCGACCTGCCGCTGTTCGATGGGCATCGCGGCGCCATCGCGGTGGCGCGGGCCTCGCGCCGGCAGCTTGCCGCCGCCTTCCGCGCGGCACTCGACCAGGCGGCGGAACAGGCGGAGGCGGCGCAACAGGCGCTGACGCTGCTTGACGCGGAATATCGCCGGGCGGTGCGGGGCGCGGCGATCGCCCGGCGCGATGCGGCGGCGGCGCGGCGGGCCTACGCGGCCGGGCTGATCGATGCCCGCGCCGAGGCCGACCTGATCGACGCGGCGGCGAACCGGCGGGCCGAGGCGATCGACCTTCGGGCCCGCATCGCGGCCGGGCGGGTGTCGCTGCGCACGCTGCTCGGCGCCGGGCTGCCGGTGATCCGCTCACTCTCCGCTTCCGGCAAGGACTGATGCGATGAGACGATTTTTTGGCTCCGGCGCGCGGCGTCTTGGCTTGGTGCTCGTGGTCTCTTCGGGGGGCGCGCCCCCCGCCGCGCTGGCCGGGGGGCCGAGCGTGCTGGTCACCACCGCGCCGGTGACGCAGGGGGCGCTGGAGCGGAGCGTGACGGCCTATGGAAGGATCGCGCCGGGGGCGGGCGCGGCGCGGACGCTCGCCACCGCCTATGCCGCGACGGTGACGGCGGTGGAGGCGCGGCCGGGCATGGCCGTCCGCAAGGGGCAGGTGATCGCCCGGATCGAGGCCGCGCCGGCGACCCGCGCCGCCTATGCGCAGGCCGTCGCCACGCGGGATGAGACGCTGCGGGTGCTCGCCCATACGCGCGCGCTGCTGGCCCGGCACCTCGCCACGCGGACCCAGCTCGCGCAGGCGGAACAGGCGACGCGGGCGGCGCTTGCGGCGCTCGACGCGCTGAAGCGCGAGGGGGCGGACCGGGCCATGGCGGCGGTCGAGGCGCCGTTCGCCGGCATCGTCACCGCGATTTCGGCCGCGCCCGGCGCCGCGTTGCCGGCGGGGACGGCGATCGCCACGGTGGTGCGGCGGGCGGGGCTGGTCGCGGTGGTCGGCGTCGATCCGGGCGACGCCCGGCGGCTTGCCGCCGGCCAGGCGGCGCTTGTGCGGGTGTTGGGCGGTGCGGCGCTGCGCGGGCGGATCGACATGGTCGCCGGCGAGGTCGATCCGCGCACCGGGCTGGTGGATGCGACGGTCGGGCTTGGCGGCGCGCCGGCGCTGGTCGGCGGCATGGTCCGCGCGCGCATCGACACCGGCACCGTGCGCGGCGTGATCGTGCCGCGTGACGCCGCGCTGCCGGCGGCGGGGCGCGACGTGATCTGGCAGGTCAGGGACGGGCATGCGGTGCGCGTCGTGGTGCGGGTGCTGGCGAGCGCGCGGGGGCGGAGCATCGTCGCCGGGCGGATCGATCCGGCGCTGCCGGTCGTGGTCTCGGGCAATTACCAGCTGCGGCCGGGCATCGCCGTGCGGATCGCGCGGCCGGGACAGGGCGGATGATGGGGGGATTCGCCGCGTTTCTCGGCCGCCAGCAGAAGGCGATCCTGTTCCTGATGGCGAGCCTCGCCCTGGCCGGGGCGGTCGGCGCGCTGTCGCTGCCGGTGGGGCTGTTTCCGCGCACCTCGTTCCCGCGGGTGCGGATCAACATCGATTCGGGGGCGCGGCCGGCGCATGAGATGATGTTGCAGGTGACCCAGCCGGTCGAGCAGGCGCTGCGGGCGATTCCGGGCGTGCGGGGGGTGCGCTCGACCACCTCGCGCGGGTCGATGCAGGCGTTCATCGATTTCGACTGGGGCACCAACATGCGGGCGGCGACGCTGGAGGTCGACGCCGCGCTGGCCCAGCAGTTGCCCGACCTGCCGAAGGGCACGCGCTACGTGGTGCGGCGGATGGACCCGACGGTGTTTCCCATCATCGCCTATGCGCTGATCTCGCACAGCATTTCCGAGGCGGAGCTGCGAACGATCGCGCGGTATCACATCGTGCCGGTGCTGGAACGGATTCCGGGTGTCGCCAAGATCGGCGTGCAGGGCGGCGACACGCCGGAGGTGCATGTGATCGTCGATCCGGCGAAGCTCGCCGCGATGCATGTGACGCTGGCGGGTGTCGAGCGGGCGGTGTCGCGGTCGAACGTGCTCGCCTCGGTCGGCCGGCTCGCCGATCACGACAGCCTCTATCTGGTGGTGCAGCAGAACACGCTGCGGACCATGGCGCAGGTGCCGCGGATCGTGGTCGGCGGCGGGCCGGACGGGGTGGTGCGGCTCGGCCAGGTGGCGCGGGTCGAGATGGGCCGGGTGCCGCGCTACGACCGGGTGAGCGAGAACGATCACCGCGCGGTGACGTTGCAGGTGTTCCAGCAGCCCAGCGGCAACGCGGTGCAGGTGGACGCGGCGGTGCGCCGGGCGCTGGCGGCCTATGAGACGCGGCTGCCGGCGGGCGTGCGGCTGGTGAAATGGTACGACCAGAGCACGCTGGTGACCGCCGCCGCCGGCTCGGTGCGCGATGCGATCGCGATCGGCGTGGTGCTGGCGGGGCTGGTGCTGATCGGCTTCCTGCGGAGCTGGCGCGTCACGCTGATCGCGCTGCTGGTGCTGCCGGCCTCGATGGCGACCGCGGTGCTGATCCTCACGCTGCTGGGGATGAGCTTCAACATCATGACGCTGGGCGGGCTCGCCGCCGCGGTGGGGCTGGTGATCGACGATGCGATCGTGATGATCGAGCATGTCGCGCGGCGGGCCGGGCGCGCGGGCGGGATCGCGGCGCGCGGCGCGGTGCTGGCGGCGGCGGAGGAGTTTCTCGCGCCGCTCGCCGGATCGTCGCTGGCGACGCTGATCGTGTTCGTCCCCCTCGCCTTCCTCTCCGGCGTGACCGGCGCCTTCTTCAAGGCGCTGTCGATCACCATGGCCTCCACGCTGGTCGCCTCCTGGCTGTTCTCGGCCTTCGCGGTGCCGGTGCTGGCGCGCTGGCTGATCGATTTCGACAAATGGCACGATCCGGTCGCCGGCGGCGGAGCGCGGGAGTCGGTGCTGGCGCGGGCGCACGGGCGGCTGCTCGACCTCGTGGTGGCGCGGCCGGCCTGGCTGCTCGTGGCGCTGATTCCGTTCGTGCTGGCCGGCGCCTATGCCTATGCGGTGGTGCCGACCGGCTTCATGCCGCGGATGGACGAGGGCGGGTTCGTTATCAACTACCAGGCGCGGCCCGGCACCTCGCTGGCCGAGGGGGCGCGCGAGATCCGCCAGGTGGGGGAGATTCTCCGCGCCGATCCGGCGGTGGCGACATGGTCGACCCGGCTCGGCGCCGGGCTCGGCGGCGACCTCAACGAGCCGTATCAGGGCGACATTTTCGTCCAGCTCCGCCCGCTCGGGCAGCGGGCGCCGATTTGGACGGTGATGGACCGGATCCGCCGGCGGATCATCGACCGCGTGCCGGGCATCGATTTCGACGAGTCGCAGCTGATGTCCGACCTGCTGGGCGATCTCGTCAGCCAGCCGGAGCCGATCGAGATCGAGCTGCATGGCGACCCGGCGCGGCTGGATGAAACCGCGAAGAGGGTGGCGGCGGCGATCGGGCGGATACCGGGCGTGGTGGGCGTGCAGGACGGCGTGGTGATCGCCGGGGATTCGATCGACATCCATGTCGATCCCGCGAAGGCGGCGATGTTCGGCTTCGATCCCGCCGCGGTCGAGCGGCTGGTGGCGACGGCGCTGAGCGGTAGCGTGGTCACCGCGCTGCCGGGCCAGGAGCGCTTTACCGGCGTGCGGCTGGAACTGCCGCGCGACGCCTTCGCGCAGACCGGCGATTTGCTGCGGCTGCCGCTGGCCGCGCCCTCGGGCGCGCTGGTGCCGCTCGGGGCGATCGCGACGCTGAGGACGGTGTCGGGCCGGCCGGAGATCGACCGCGACAATCTGCGCCAGATCGTCGCGGTGACGGGGCGGATCAGCGGCGGCGGCATTTCCGCCGCGATTGCCTCGGTGCGCCGCGTGCTGGCGCGGCCGGGCCTGCTGCCGCCGGGCATGAGCTACCGGCTCGGCGGGCTCTACCGGCAGCAGCAGAAGGCGTTCATCGGGCTTGCCCGCGTGTTCGTCGCCGCCGTGCTGGCGGAATTCGTGCTGCTGCTGTTCCTCTACCGCAGCTTCGTCATCGCCGGGGCGATCGTCGCCACCGCGCTGCTGTCGAGCCTCGCGGTGTTCATCGGGCTCGATCTCTCGGGTGTGGCGCTCAACATCACCGCGCTGATGGGGATGACGATGATCGTCGGGCTCGCGACCGAGATGGCGATTTTCTACATCTCGGAATTCCGGAGCCTCGCCGGGTACCAGGACCGGCGGGAGGCGCTGGTGGTGGCGAGCCGGAACCGGCTGCGGCCGATCGCGATGACCACGCTGGCGGCGATCCTGACGCTGCTGCCGCTGGCACTCGGCATCGGCCAGGGCAGCGGGATGCAGCAGCCGCTCGCCATCGCGGTGATCTCGGGGTTCGTGGTGGCGTTTCCGCTGGTGCTGTTCGGCCTGCCGGCGCTGCTGCGGCTCGTGCTGCGGGGGCCGGAGCCATAGGCGAACCCATGCGGGGATGCCGGGGTCCCGGACCGTTGATCTGCGTCATCGCCGCCGGCCCCGCGCGGTCCTAGGTTCGAGCCGATCCGGACGGGCACGCGCCCGAAGGAAGCACCATGACGGCCTCACCGAACCCGCCAGCGAACACGCAGCGCCCACCGCCTTCCGCGCCGCCGGAACCGGCAGCCGCGCCGCGCCGCCGGCGCCGCCGGGTCGCCGTGCTGGCGGCGCTGGCGGTGGGGGTGGCAGCGGCGATCGCGATCGGCTGGCGGACGGTGGGGGCGCCGCCGCCGGTTCACTACGTGACGGCGAAGGTGGGGCGCGGCGACATTACGCGGGCGGTGACGGCGACGGGGACGGTCAACCCGATCCTGACGGTGATCGTCGGCTCGGCGGTGTCCGGCATCATCCAGGACATCAGCTGCGACTACAACACGATCGTGAAGCTCGGGCAGATCTGCGCCCGGATCGACCCGCGGCCCTATCAGGCGGTGGTGGACCAGGACCGGGCGGCGGTGGCCGTGGACCAGGCGCAGCTGCGCAAGGACGAGGCGAGCCTCGACTATGCGCGCGGCAATTACCGCCGCCTCGCCTCGCTGGTGCCGCAGCGCTACGCCTCGGAGAACGCCGCCGACAGCGCGAAGGCGACGTATCGGCAACTGGAGGCGCAGACCGCGCTCGACCGCGCGGTGATCCGGCAGGACGAGGCGAAGCTCGCCGCCGCCCAGGCCAATCTCGGCTATACCGACATCGTCTCGCCGGTGAACGGGATCGTCGTCTCGCGCAATGTCACGATCGGGCAGACCGTCGCCGCCTCGTTCCAGACGCCGACGCTGTTCCTGATCGCCACCGACCTGACGCGGATGCAGGTGGATACCAATGTCAGCGAGGGGGATATCGCGGATATCCGCAAGGGCGAGGCGGCGCGGTTCACCGTTCTCGCCTTTCCGGGCGAGACGTTCGACGGCACGGTGACGCAGGTGCGCCAGTCGCCGCAGACGGTGCAGAACGTGGTGACCTACGACGTCGTCATCGAGGTGGACAACCGCGACCTGAAGCTGAAGCCGGGCATGACCGCGTCGGTGCGGATCATCACCGCGGCGCGGGCCGGCGTGCTGCGCGTGCCGGACCAGGCGCTGCGCTTCGCGCCGCGCCTGGCGAAGGCGGCGCCGGCGGGCGGCGGGGCGCGCGTGTGGGTGCTGCGGCAGGGCAAGCCGGCCGCCGTTCCGGTGGTCACCGGGCTCGATGACGACACCAACACGGAAATCGTGAGCGGCGGACTGCGCGACGGCGACGAGGTGATCACCGGCGAGCGGCGGGCGCGGGCGGCGACGCCCTTCGTGCCGCGGTTCTGACGGGGCGCGGGCGATGCCGGGGGCGGTGCCAGGGGCGGTCATCGAGCTGCGCGGCGTTTCGCGGACCTACCGGAGCGGCGATGTCGAGGTGCAGGCGCTGCGCGAGGTCGATCTCGTGATCGGGCCGGGCGAGTTCGTCGCCATCATGGGTTCGTCGGGGTCGGGCAAGTCGACGCTGATGGCGATTCTCGGCTGCCTCGACCGGCCGAGCCGGGGCGAATACCGGTTCGAATCCGTCGACGTCGCCCGGCTGGAGGAGCCGGAGCTGGCGCGGGTGCGCAGCGCGCGCATCGGCTTCGTGTTCCAGAGCTTCAACCTGCTGGCGCGGACCAGCGCGCTCGACAACGTGGCGCTGCCGCTGTTCTACGCCTCGGACGGGCCGGTGAAGGGCGGCTCGCGCACCGCCCGCGCGCTGCGGGCGCTCGGGCAGATGGGGCTGGCCGGAAGGGAGGGCAACACGCCCTCGCAGCTTTCGGGCGGGCAGCAGCAGCGCGTCGCCATCGCCCGCGCGCTGATCAACGCGCCGCGCCTGCTGCTGGCCGACGAACCCACCGGCAATCTCGACACGAGGACGTCGCACGAGATCATGGAAACGCTGGCGGCGCTCAACCGCGAGCGGGGCACGACGATCCTCGTCGTCACCCACGAGCCGGACATCGCCGCCTATGCCGATCGGGTGCTGACGATGCGCGATGGGCGGATCGTCGGCGACGAGCGGCGGGAAAAGGCGCGGGGTGAAGCGGCGCCGGCGGTGGCAGAGGCCGCGCCAGACGCCGCGCCCAATGAAACGCCGGATGCCGCGCCGACGCGGCGGCGCGCCGGCATCGCCTGGGCGTTCGGCGCCATGATCGTCGGCGCCGCGGTGCAGGCGCTGGCCCGCAACCGGCTGCGCTCGGCGCTGACCATGCTCGGCGTGTTCATCGGCGTCGCCGCGCTGATCACCATGGTCGCGGTGGGCCAGGGCGCGAACCAGGCGATCCGCAAGCAGATCGAGAGCCTCGGGACCAACCTGCTCGTGGTGCTGCCCGGGGCGACGACGGCCGGCGGCGCGCGGGCGGGGTTCGGCAGCGCCTCGACCATCACGGTGGACGACGCGCGGGCGATCCTGCGGGAAGACCCGGCGGTGAGCCGGATCGGCTATCTCATCCGCGCCGCCGGACAGGTGCGCTATGCCAGCCAGAACTGGACCACGGCGATCGCCGGCGTCAGCATCGACTATCCGGCGATGACCAACTGGCGCGTCGCCGAGGGGCGGCCGATCGGCGCGCAGGACGAGAGGAACGGCGCGCTGGTCGGGCTGATCGGCCAGACCGTGCGCCAGCAGCTCTTCGCGCCCGGCGAGGACCCGGTGGGGGCGACGATCCTGGTGAAGGGCACGCCGATCCGGGTGATCGGCGTGCTGGCGGGCAAGGGGCAGACGGCGTTCGGCACCGACCAGGACGATATCGTGATGCTGCCCTTCAGCACCGCCGAGCAGCGGGTGCTCGGCACCGCGACGCCCAGCCGGCAGGATGCGCCGCTGAACTGGGCCTATCCGGCCTGGCCCAACCCCTACGGCCTGCAACTGCGGCTGACCGGGTACGTGAACCAGCTGTTCGCCCAGGCGGTCTCGCCGGACGCGGTGGCGGAGGCGATGGAGCAGATCAGCGGCACGCTGTCGGTGCGCCACCGCATCCAGCCGAACGGGCTCAAGGATTTCTCGGTGCGCAATCTCAGCCAGATCGCCGCGGCGGCGCAGGGGTCGAGCCGGATCATGTCGCTGCTGCTGGCCATCGTCGCGTCGATCTCGCTGCTGGTGGGCGGCATCGGGATCATGAACATCCTGCTCGTGTCGGTGACGGAGCGGACCCGCGAGATCGGGCTGCGGATGGCGATCGGGGCGCGGCGGCTGCATGTGCTGCTGCAGTTCCTGGCCGAATCGGTGTTCCTCAGCGTCACCGGCGGGCTTGGCGGGATCGTGCTCGGGGTCGCGCTGTCCGGCGGGATCACGCTGTTCGCGGGCTGGCCGGCGCCGGTTTCGCTGCTGGCGGTGGCGGGCGGGTTCCTGTTCTCGGTCGCGGTGGGCGTGGCGTTCGGGTTCTACCCGGCGCGGAAGGCGGCGCGGCTCGATCCGATCGAGGCGCTGCGCTACGAGTGACGCCGGCCGGCCACGGGGCCGCGTGCAAAACCCGGCCGCCTCGCCTATCCTTCCGCCATGAGATGCAGGATTCGATACGGGCGGGCACGGCCGGGGCAGCGACGCGGCCGGCAGGCGGCGTACCTTCTCCGCCGCGGCCGCTGAGCGCAAGGTCCGCGCCATGCACGGCGACCTCTTCGGATCATGGCAGCCGGCCGCGACGGTGGCGATCTTCGCGCTGACCTACGCCGGGGTGGCGCTGGGTCGGCTGCCGTTCTTCCGGCTCGACCGCGCGGGGATCGCCTTCGTCGGCGCGGTGCTGATGGTCGCGAGCGGGGCGCTGACGCTCCGGCAGGCGGTCGCCGCGATCGATTTCGACACGATCGCGCTGCTGCTCGGCATGATGATCCTCGCCGCGGCGCTGCGCCGGGCCGGGTTCTTCGAGCGGATCACCGGGGCGGTGCTCTCGCGCGCCTCCGGCACCGATGCGCTGCTGGCGCTCACCGTCGCGATGGCCGGGCTGCTCTCGGCGGTGCTGGTCAACGACACGGTCTGCGTCGTGCTCACGCCGCTGGTGCTCGAAGCGTGCCGGGCGGGGCGGAAACAGCCCCTGCCCTATCTCGTCGCGCTGGCGACCGCCTCGAATGTCGGGTCGGTGGCGACGATCACCGGCAACCCGCAGAACATGATCATCGGCAGCCTCTCCGGCATCGGCTATGCCGCGTTCGCCGGCGCGCTGGTGCCGGTCGCGCTGCTCGGGCTGCCGATCGTCTTCCTCGTCATCCGGCTGCTGCATCGCGCGGGCTTCGAGGCGCTGACGCCGCCGGCGGCATCCGCCGCGCGGCGCCGGCCGCATGGCGGGCTCATCGGCAAGTCGGTCGTGCTGCTGGTGCTGTTCGTCATCGCCTGCCTCGGCGGCATGCGCCCGGCGGAGGCGGCGCTGGTGGCCGCCGCGCTGATCATGCTGACGCCGGGGGTGAAGAGCCAGCGCCTGCTCGCCGGCGTCGACTGGTCGCTGCTGCTGATGTTCGCGGGGCTGTTCGTCGTCGTCGCCGCGTTGCAGCGCGAGGTGATCGGCGCGGCGGTGATCGGGCGCGTCGCAGCCCTGCATCCGGGCCGGCCGGCGGTGCTGGTGCCGCTCACCGCGATCCTGTCGAACCTGGTCAGCAACGTGCCGGCGGTGCTGGTGCTGCGCCCCTTCATCGCCCATCTCGCCGACCCGCGGCAGGCGTGGCTCATCGTCGCCATGGCGTCCACCCTCGCGGGCAACCTGACGCTGCCGGGATCGGTGGCGAATCTCATCGTCGCCGAGCGGGCGCGCGCCGCCGGCGTGCGGATCGGCTTCGGCGACTATCTGAAGTTCGGCCTGCCCATCACGGTTCTCACGATCGCGCTCGGCACCGCCTGGCTCGTCGGCCTCGGCTAGGCGGTTCCGGGGCGGATTGACAGCCCGGACCCGGCATCGCAAACACGTCCCGCGCGGTCCGGCCGCGCCGGCGATGGGGTTCGCCGTGAACCGCCCGCGGGGCTGATGACTCCTGTTTCGATCCGTCAACCGCGGAGGGACAGGCACGCGCGTTTCAGACATTGCCGATCCGGCCATGGCCGGCAGGCTTCCGCCCTGCCCCGCCGCCATCCCCTCGACATTCCCGACATTTCCGCCACAACAAGAAGGCGTTTCATGATCAAGACACTTGCGGCCATCGCCTTTTTCGGCTCGCTCGGCTGCTGGGCGCGCTACGGCCAGACCATCTTCATGCAGAACCTGTTCGGGCGCGGCTTTCCCGTCGCCGTGCTCAGCATCAACGTGCTCGGCTCGTTCCTGATCGGCTTTCTCTTCGTGCTCACCGCCGAGCGCGTCGCCATCGATCCGGCGATCCGCACCGGCGTGCTCACCGGCTTTCTCGGCGGCTACACGACATTCTCGACCTTCGAGCTCGAAACGCTCATGCTGGTGGAGAACGGGGAGATCGTGAAGTCGGCGCTTTACGTGCTGCTGTCGGTCGTGCTCGGGTTCATCGGCGCCGTTCTCGGCGTCTACATCGCAAGGAATGTCTGACATGGAAGAACAGGTCACGCTGGTGCGCATCGCGCTGAGCGAAACCGATCACGGGCGGCGACGCCACCTGATGGAGGACATCCTGACGCGGCTGCGCGACGATTTCGATCTCGACGGCGTGTCGGTATTCCGGGGCATCGCGGGGATGAACGGGCAGAAGATCATCCATGCCGCCGACCTGCTGCATTTCGATGTCGACCTGCCGCTGATGATCGAGTTCTGCTGCGTGCCGGACACCGCGATATCGGTGATCGATTCGCTCGCGGATCTGGTGCCGGACGGCCACATCATTTCCTGGCCCGCCACCCGCCATCGCCGCGCGTAGCGCGAAGCGGGGACGCTCCCCCCTCCCCCGCTTGATCGACGTCAATGATGGGGGAGCGCGCGGCCGCTAGGGTTCCGGCCGGTGATGCGTGCGGAGGCGCGGCATGGAACCTGTCGCCGGCGGGGTGGCGTTGCCGGACGAGGAGCGGGCGGCGCCGGTCGCGCTGGTGGCGCGCGGCCTGGCCAAGATCTACCGGATGGGCGCGGTGGAGGTGCCGGCGCTGCGCGATGTCGACCTCACGCTCCGCGAGGGCGAGCTGGTCGTGCTGCTCGGCCCCTCGGGCAGCGGGAAATCCACGCTGCTCAACATTCTCGGCGGGCTCGACACGCCTTCGGCCGGCGAGGTGCTGTTCCGCGGCCAGCCGATCGCGCAGGGCGGCGAGCGGGGGCTGACCCGCTACCGGCGCCGGCATGTCGGCTTCGTCTTCCAGTTCTACAACCTCATCGCCAGCCTCACCGCGCGGGAGAATGTCGCGCTGGTGACCGAGATCGCCGAGGCGCCGATGGCGCCGGAGGCGGCGCTGGAGCTGGTCGGCCTCGGCGACCGGCTCGATCATTTCCCCGCCCAGCTCTCCGGCGGCGAACAGCAGCGGGTGGCCATCGCCCGCGCCATCGCCAAGTCGCCGGACCTGCTGTTCTGCGACGAGCCGACCGGCGCGCTCGACAGCCGCACCGGCATTCTCGTGCTCGAGGCGATCCTGAAGGTGAACGGCGAACTCGGCACCACCACGGCGCTCATCACCCATAACGCGGTGATCGCCGACATCGCCGACCGCGTGCTGAGCTTTGCCGACGGGCGGATCGTCGGCACGCGGGTCAACCCGGTCCGGCACAGCCCGGCCGGGCTGGTGTGGTAGCGCTCGGTGTCGAGCCTCGACCGCAAGCTGCTGCGCGATCTGTGGCGGCTGCGCCTGCAGGCGCTGGCGATCGCGCTGGTGATCGCCTCCGGCGTCGCGCTGATGGTGATGGCGCTGACCACGACCGAATCGCTGGAGGCGACGACCAGCGCCTATTACGAGCGCGCGCGCTTCGCCGATGTGTTCGCCCGGCTGAAGCGCGCGCCGGACTCGCTGGAGGCGCGGATCGCCGCGATTCCGGGCGTGCGGGTGGTGGAGACGCGAATCGTCGAGTCCGGTCTGCTGGATGTCGCGGGGTATCGCGAGCCGGTGGTGGCGACTCTGGTCTCGCTGCCGAAATCCGGCCCGCAGCGGCTCAACGCGCTGGTCCTGCGCGCGGGCCGGCTGCCGGCGCCTGGCCGGCTGCGCGAGGCGGTGGTCGGCGAGCCCTTCGCCGAGGCGCATCACCTGCGGCCGGGCGATACGATCGGCGCGGTGCTGCGCGGCCGGCGCGTGGCGCTGCGCATCGTCGGCACCGCGCTCAGCCCGGAATTCGTCTATGCGATTCCGCCCGGCGGGCTGATGCCGGATGACCGGCGGTTCGGCGTGATCTGGATGGGGCGCGACGAGCTTGCCGCCGCCTTCGGCCTGAAGGGCGCGTTCGACGATGTCTCGCTCGCGCTCTCTCCCGGCCAGCGCCCGCAGCCGGTGATCGCCCGGCTCGACGCGCTGCTCGCCCGTTATGGCGGCACCGGCGCCTATGACCGCGCCGAACAGGTCTCGAACTGGTTCCTGAGCAACGAGATCGCGCAGCAGAAGAACATGTCGCGGCTGATGCCGGCGATCTTTCTCGGCGTCGCCGCCTTCCTCACCAACATGGTGATGGCGCGGCTGGTCGCGACCGAGCGGCGGGAGATCGGCCTGCTCAAGGCGTTCGGGTATGGCGGCGGGGCGATCTTCTGGCATTACGCGAAGCTGGTGCTCGCCATCGCCGCCGGCGGCATCGTGCTGGGCGCGGTGCTCGGCGCCGCGCTCGGCAACTGGAACACCAGGCTCTATCGCGAGTTCTTCCGCTTTCCGTTCCTGCTCTACCAGCCGGGGCCACGGAGTTTCGCGATCGCCGCCGCGGTGAGCCTGGCCACCTCGCTCGCCGGCGGCATGGGGGCGGTGGGCCGCGCCGCGCGGCTGCCGCCGGCGATCGCGATGCAGCCGGCGCCGCCGGCGGTCTATCGGCGGTCTCGCCTCGGCCCGGCGGCGCTGGGGCGGTTCCTCGACGGGCCGAGCCGGATGATCGTCCGCCGCATGCTGCGCTGGCCGCTGCGCGCCTTCCTGGCGAGCGCCGGCCTCGCGCTCTCGGTCGGCGTGCTGATCCTCGCGCTGCAATGGGTCGATGCGGTGAACGCGCTGGTCGAGACGCATTACGAGCGCGGCCAGCGGCAGGACGCGACGATCACCTTCAACGACCTGCGGCCGCGCGGCGTTCTCGACGATATCCGGCATCTGCCGGGCGTGCTGGCGGCGGAGCCGTTCCGCATCGTGCCGGCGCGGCTCGCGCGCGGCCGGGCCGAACAGCGCGAACCGGTGATCGGCGTGCCGGCCGGCGCGCGCCTCGCCCCGGTGCACGACGTGGCGCGGGGGCCGATCGACATGCCGGCGGACGGGCTGGTGCTGTCGCGCCAGCTGGCGGGGCTGCTGCATGCCGGCATCGGCGATCCGGTCCGCGTGCAGTTGCTCGAAGGGCGGCGCGCGGTGCTGACGGTTCCGGTCGTCCGCCTGTTCGACACCTATATCGGCAAGCCGGCCTACATGAACCTTGCCGCGCTCAACCGGCGGATGGGCGATGGCAGCGTGCTCTCGGGCGTTCATGTCACGCTCGATGAACCACGGCGCGCGGCGTTTCTCGCCCGGCTGCGGACCCTGCCGGGGATTGCCGCGATCCAGTTCCGCCGGGCGGCGATCGACACGTTCCACCGGACGATGGGCGAGACCATCGACATCTTCCTTGGTTTCTTCATCGGGTTCGCCTCGGCGCTGTCGGTCGGGGTGATCGTCAACGCGATCCGCATCGCGCTGTCGGAGCGCGAGCGCGAACTGGCGACGCTGCGGGTGCTCGGCTTCAGCCGCGCCGAGGTGGCCTATATCCTGCTCGGCGAGATCGGGCTGCTGGTCTGGATCGCCATTCCGCTCGGCTGCGGGGCGGGGACGCTGCTCGCCTGGTATTTCGGCAAGGCGTTCGAGACCGAGCTGTTCCGGGTGCCGCCGGTGATCTACCCGTCGACCTATGGCACCGCGGCGCTGATCATGATCGCGACGGCGGCGATTGTCGCCGCCTGGCTGCGGCGGCACCTCGACCGGCTGGACATGATCGCCGTGCTGAAGACGCGGGAGTAGGAACCCATGCGCCCCTTCGTCCGGCGGATCGTGATCTGGGGCGTGCTGGCCGCGGCGGTCGGCGCCGGGATCGTCTACAGTTTCCGCCCGCGGCCGGTGGCGGTGGATGTCGCCACCGTTGCCAGAGGCATGCTGCGCGTGACCATCGACGATGACGGCGAGACCAGGGTGCGCCACGTCTACACGCTGCAGGCGCCGCTGACCGGGGATCTCGACCGGATCACCGCCGATCCGGGCGACCCGGTGACCGCGGGACGGACGGTGCTGGCGCGGATCGTGCCGGCGCCGCCCTCGATGCTCGATACCCGCACGATGGCGGAGCGGGAGGCCGCGGTGGGCGCGGCGCTGGCGGCGAAGGCGCAGGCGGCGGCCGAGCGGGACCGGGCGGAGACGACGCTGGTCTTCGCCCGCACCGAGCGCGACCGCGCCCGGCGGCTGCTGCCGCGGCGGGCGATTTCGCAGCGCGAGGCGGACGATGCCGAGCGGGCCTTCCGCGCGGCGGAGGCCGGCCTCGCCGCGGCGCGGGCGGCGCTCGAACTGCGCGACCAGGAACTCGCCGCCGCCCGCGCGCGGCTGCTGCCCCGCGACGCCGCGCGCCGCGCGGCGCCGGCCGGCGAGGTGGTGCGGGTGACGGCGCCGGTCAGCGGCGTGGTGCTGCGGGTGATCCGGCGCAGCGCCGGCATCGTCGCGGCGGGGGCGGCGCTGCTCGATATCGGCGATCCGCACCAGCTCGAGATCGTCATCGATCCGCTCTCGGAGGATGCGGTGAGGATGCGCCAGGGCGAGGCGGCGATCGTCACCGGCTGGGGTGGGCCGGACCTGCACGCGGTGATCCGCCGGATCGATCCGGTCGGGCGGATGAAGGTCTCGGCGCTGGGGATCGAGGAGCAGCGCGTCGATGTCGTGCTCGACCTCACCGATCCGCCCGCGCGCTGGCAGGCGCTCGGCGACGGGTATCGGGTCGATGTGCACGTGATCACGTTCCAGGGCGATGTGCTGCGGGTGCCGCTCGGCGCGCTGGTGCGGATGGGGGATGGCTGGGCGGTGTACGTCGATGACCGTGGCGTGGCGCGGCGGCGGGCGGTGACGGTCGGCGCGCGCGGCGGGCTTGAGGCCGAGATCCGCGCGGGGCTCGCGCCGGGGCAGCGCGTGGTGCTGTATCCGGGCGAGCGGATCCGCGACGGCACGCGCATCGCAATCCGCCCCGCCGGCGCGGAGGACGGGTCGTGACTATCCGCTGAACGGAAACAGGTGCAGCCGGTCGGCCGCGACACGCAGGGCGACGGCGCCGCGCGGCGGCGGGGCCGCGCACTGAACCGGAACCGGCGCGGCGAGTCCGTCGAGCCGCAGCAGCGCCTGCCAGTGCCCGGCCTCGAAATGCGCGCCGATGCAGGTGGCCGGCACGCCCTCGGCGGCGAGGGACAGCGCGCCGCGCGGCCAGAACAGCAGCGCCTGCGCGGCACCGGCGAGGCGGACGGCGCCGCCGGGGATGGCGAGCTGGGCGCCGCCGAGGGCGATGGCGGCATCACTCCCCTCCCCGCGCGCCGGCACCCTGACGCCCCCGCACAGCCCGGCGAGGCGCGCCGCGTAGGGGGTTGCGGGCCGGGCGAACATGGCGTCCGGCGTGGTGCAGGCGGTCAGGCGGCGGTCCTCGAGGACGGCGACGCGGTCGGCGAGGCGCGCGATATCGGCCGGGTCGTGCGAGATGCAGAGCGCGCTCAGCCCGGATTCGACGATCAGCGCGCGCAGTTCGGTGCGCAGGGTTTCCCTCGTCTCGACATCGAGGCTGGAGAACGGTTCGTCGAGCATCAGCAGGCGAGGTGCAGCGGCCAGGGCGCGAGCGAGGCCGACGCGCTGCTGCTGCCCGCCGGACAGGGTGGCCGGCAGGCGGCCGGCGCAGGACGCGACGCCGAACCGGTCGAGAAGGGCCAGCGCCTTGCGATCCCGCCCAGCGCGGTCGCGGATCACCACCGCCACGTTTTCCAGCACCGACAGATGCGGCCACAGCGCGAAATCCTGGAACACCATGCCGAGGCCGCGCGATTCGGGGCGGATGAAGGTGGCGGCGGCATCGTCGACCACGGCGCCGCCGATGCGGATGGTGCCGCGGGCCGGGCGATCGAGCCCGCCGATCACCCGCAGCAGGCTGGTCTTGCCCGATCCGGACTCGCCGGCCAGCACGACGCATTCGCCGTGGGCCAGGCCCAGAGACGCCTCCTCGACGACCAGGCGGCCGCCGCGCTGCACGGCGACGCCGTTGATGGCGAGTGCGGCGCTCATGCCGGGCGCAGGCGCCGCGGCGCGGCGAGCAGGGCGACACCGGCGGCGAGCAGAAGGGCGAGCCCGGCCATCGCGCCGAGGCCGAACAGGGCGAGCCGCGCCGAGGCGGCGTAGTCGCTCATCTGGTCGAGGGTGACGATGGCGACGCCGAGCGGCGTGGCCCCCGGCGGATAGAGCAGTTCGGAGACCGGCAGTTCGAACATGATCGCGGCGGCGACCAGCAGATAGGCGTAGGTGAAGGGACGGATCAGCAGCATGCCCTCGATATCCACCAGCCGCGTCAGGCGCGGCAGGCCGTGCAGCCGCGCCGCCGCCACGAGATTGGGATCGAGATCGTCCAGCGCGCCCTGCATCATGCGCAGGGCGAGCGGGGCCATGCCCGCGGTATAGCCGATCAGCAGCAGGAGCCGGGTGCCGTAGAGCGGGAGGAGATCATTGTTGAAGGCGACGATGTAGCTCGCGGCGAGCACGAGGCCGGGCACCGCCATGTTGGCGACCAGGGCGACATCGAGCACCGCCGTCATCCGGCGGGCGCCGGCGGCGCGCAGGCGCAGGATCAGCACGGCGACGCCGAGCGACATCGTCGCGCCGACCATGCCGAAGCCGAGCGAGCGCAGCACCGCGCCGGGATGCGGCATCGACGCGGTCAGCGGCTGGAGCGCGCGCACGAACAACGCCGCGACCGGAATGACGATGCCGACCAGGGCGAACAGGCAGGTGAGCGCGGCGAAGGCCAGTTCGCGCCGCCGGGCGGGGCGCTGGCGCGCGGGCGGGCGCATCCGCCCATGCTGGATCGCCGCGCCCTGCCGGCGGCAGGCCATGGCGAGGCCGCCGAACACCGCCGCGACGGCGATCAGGCGCCAGCACAGGATCGAGGCGCCGGCGAAATCGGTGGGGGTTTCGGCGAGGTGCTGGTAGATCGCGTAGGTCAGGATCGGCACGTGGCTGGTGACGCCCAGCGTCGCCGGGATGCCGAATTCCTGCATCGTCTCGATCACCGCGATGGCGAAGCCGACCGCCATGGCCGGCGCGAGCAGGCGCAGGCCGATCCGCACGCGCGGGATGAAGGGAACGCCGTGGATGGCGGCGGCCTCGGCCGGAGCCGAATCGGCGGCGGCGAGGGTCGCCCGCGCGACCAGGGCGGAAAACGGCAGGGCCTTGACGACATAGAGCATCAGCAGGCCGCCGACGCCGAAGAAGGCCTGCCCGGCAAGCGTGGCGCGCAGGGCATGGCCGCTGAAGATGATCATCCAGCCGGTCGTCAGCATGTAGCTCGGCGTCAGGAACAGGCCCCAGAGCGTCAGCGTGGCGGCGCGGGCGACCGGGCCCGCCGCCGTCGTGGTGAAGAGGGCGAAGAGCGCGCCGAGCGGTGCCGCGACGATCGCCGTGCCGACCGAGAGCAGCAGGGAGACGGCGAAGGCCGGCCAGTCGCCCGCCGCGCCGTGACCGGAGAGGAACGGCATGACCAGCAGGCGGAGCAGCGGGTAGACGAAGAAGGTCGCGATCAGCCCTGCCATGATCGCGGCCCGAAGGCCGGCGGCGCCAACTCTCATCGGCAGCCGGTTCCGCACTGCGGGATCAAGAGCCGGCCCCGTCGATCGCGTGGGCGAACCAGGCCAGCACGGTCTTCTCGCGCGCGCCCCAGCGCGCCGCATCGAGCGTTGCGAGATCGAGCGTCGTCAGCGGCGGCAGGGCGTGGCGGGGCGCGGGAAGCGCGGTGACCGGCCAGTAATAGCTGTCGCCCTCGCCCTCGCGCTTGCGGATGGCCTGGCCGGCGGGGCTTTCGACGAAGGCGATGAAGGCCTTCGCCTCGCGCAGCGCGCGGCCGTGCAATCCCTTCGGCAGGACGATGACGTTCGGAAGCACGTAGGCGGGGCGCGGATAGATGACGGTGAGGTGATGGTCGATATTCCGCGCCACGTTGACGGCGGCGGAGGACTGGACGATCGCGAGCTTGATCGTGCCGCTGCGCAGGGCGGCCAGCGTCGCATCGTTCTTGGCGAAGACCTGCAGCCCGTTGGCCTTGAGCGCGGCGACGAAGCCCTTGCCCTGCGGCCAGCCGCCCGCCTGCTTGAGCATGCCGGCGAGCGCAGGGTAGGTCGGCCCGGAAATCGCGGGGTCGTTCATGCCGACGACGCCGTGATAGAGCGGCGCGGTGAGATCGTTCCAGGTTTTCGGCGGCTTCAGGGTGGATGCCTTGTTCATCACGAAAACGCCGGCCAGGGTGAAGCCGGTGGGGATATAGGCGCCGTCGGGCGGCAACATCGAGCGGCCCGTCGCGGTCAGCGGTACGGGTGGGCGCAGGCCGTGGGCCAGCAGGCCGGCCGTATCGAGCGAGACGGCGGCGGTCGCGCCGTCGAACCAGCCGATGTCCCAGTCCGGATGATGGCCCTCGGCGGTGATCCGCGCCAGCAGCGCGCCGGTCGACAGGCGGATGACGCGGACGGGGATTCCGGTCTTTTTCGTGAAGGCCTTGCCGATGGCGGGCGCGTAGTCGAGCGCGGCGTAGAGCACGAGTCCCCGCGCCGGTGCCGGCCAGAGCAGCACCGCCGCAATGATGATGATGGCCACGCCAAACCCAGCCGCAATCACTCGTCGCATGACGATCTCCGTGACCTTCGCTTCAATTTCTTCAATTCCGTCACCGAGCGTCTAGTTGGCGGGACGCCGGCGGACAATCGCCAGGGTTGCCCGCCTCAAGAAGATGTCAGAGCCGGCGACAAGTTTCATCGTAGTGTCATCAAATCGGGGCTCTTCGCGCGCACCGTCAGTTGGTGCGCAGACGGATCGAGATGTCCACGGTGATCGGGTGATGCGGCATCGTCGCGCCGAAGGGCGGAAACCGGGTTGCCCTGACCGCGGCCAGCGCCGCCCGGTCGATCGGCGGCGCGCCGGAAGACCGGATCACCGAGACGCCGAGAAGCTGCCCGCTCGGGGCGATGCGGAGCGCGAGTTCGGTCACGCCGGACAGATGCAGCATCTTGACCATCTCCGGCACCTTGAGATCGCCCTGCACGGCGGCATGCACGGAGCCGGCATAGGCTTCGAGCGCGTTCTCCTGGACGGCGGCGGGAACCGGTTGCGGCTTCGGCGGTGTCGGCGCCACGGGCCTCGGCACCTGGTGCGCCACCGGCTTTGGCCGCGGCGCCGGCCGATGATGCACCACGGGCTTCGGACGCGGCTTGGGCACGGGCTTCGGCAACGGCTTCGGGACCGGAACTGGCAGGGGCGGCTTCGGGATCGGCGGTGGCGGCGGCACGTGCGGCTTGGGCGGTTGCACGGGCTTCGGCGGCGGGGGCAGCGGCTTCGGCGGGACGGGCTTCGGCTTCGGCGGGGGGGCAAGCATCCTGATCCGCGTCACCTGCGGATGGCGCGCCGCCGGCACGGGATTTGGCGGCATGCTGGCAACCAGAACGACGAGAACGACTTCCACGATCAGCGCCGCAACGAGCGCGATGGGAAATGACAGGCGACCTTCAGGCAGGGGATTCATGCCATCACCAGCGCCGCGAAGAGTGTTCATGGATATCCGATCGAGCAGTAGCGATACGAAGTCTGGCGTCGCGGCGATCGGCCATCAGGCGGCCGATCGCCGACGACGCGGCAGGGAGAAAGGAAACCCGCGGCAAACGCGTTGCCTCGACTTGTCTAACGGCGGGATACCGGCGCGGGCACATGGACCCGCGCCGCAACCTCAGAAGTGGAAGCCGACACTGCCGTAGATGGTGAACGGCGCGCCGGGATAGGCATAGGTGAAGCCGGAGGCCGGGACGGTTCCGGAATAGTTGAAGTAGCCGCCCGTGCCGATGTATTCGTAGGCATTGTATTGATTGTTCGTTATGTTCAATGCCGTCAGCGACACATCCATGCTCTTGTGGCCCACGTAAGGCAGGGTCACCGGGACCGTGAGCTTGGCGGACATGTTCAGCGTGCCATAGCCAGGCATTTTCCGGTTGCTCGGCGCGCCGGTGTTGTTGTTGAACATGTACTGGCTGCCCGTGTACTGATACCACATGCGCGGTTCGAGCAGCATCGATCCGATCGGGATATCGTAATAGGCGCCGATATTGAAGTTGACCGAGGGCACGTACGGCACATGCCGCCCACCATAGGAGGTGCCGCCGGTGATGTAGGTCTGGTATTTCGCATCGATGAACGAGGCGTTGCCGAAGACGTAGAGATTATAAAGCGGATTGTCGTCGGCGAACATGTTCACGCCCTGGTAGATCGACGATCCGGAGGCGAACAGGGCGTTGCCGTTGGCGAGCTGGGTACTGAGCGACTGCTTGGCATAGCGCAGGTGGAAATAGTCGACCCCGGCGACGAAGTGATGCAGGAACCGCCCGTTCTCGACATGGAATTTCGCGCCGATGTCGTAGTACTGGCCGAGCTCGAGCTGATAGCCGGTCGTCGGGTTGATCTTCTGGAACAGGCCGCCGCCGCCGCCAACGCTGGGGGTGCGCAACGCCTCGCCATACGAACCGTACAGCGCCATCCACGGCATGACCTGCAGGTTCGCCGAGATGGACGGCTCCACGCCGTTGCGGCTTACATGCGATCCGCAGGATGAACCCTGATCGGTCGCCTGCGTGGTTCCGCTGGTCGCGGTGCTGCCATCCAGCACGCAATGCGTCGAAAGGCCGACACCCGGGGCGAACGCGAAATCCTGCAGCGCCGAGTCGGAATAGCTGGTCTGGAAGCTGACGAAGCGGATGCCGGGGATGATGTGCAGCGCCCTGACCGGATGAATGTCATCCTGAAGGAACATCGCGAAATTATCGACGTTGAAGTAGGACGACCGGATCTTGCCGCCGGCATTGACCACGCCCTTGTTGCCGCCCAACACCGTGTTATAGAAATTGTTCCGGCTGTTATAGAGCGTATGGATGTAGTAGCCGCCGAAATTCAAGGTATTGAACGGCAGTTTTTCGGTCAGCCACAGCTTGTCGCCGATGACGTTCGTGTACGGGTTGTTGTATTCATAGCGCTGCGGGCCAACGCTGCCGAAATCATACAGGCGCGAATGCGTGCGCGTGAAGTTCTCGTAATAGGTCAGGTTGTGCAGCGTGGTCGAATCATCAAGTTCGATGTTCTCGCGCGCGAAGACCATCCACAGCGCGTCGGTATCGAATTTTTCGTAGTAGTTGTAAGGAGGCGCGCTGTAGAAGCCTGATGTCTGCTGGCTGTAGAGCGGCGCGCCCGCGTTTCCGCTGATCGTGACGCCCGGGATCGGGGAGGTCGGGATGACCGGCACGCGATAGCCGGCGCTGCGCGCGAAGTAACCGCCGAAGGCGAAATTGCCGGCGCTGAAGTTCTTCACGGTCTTGAGGTAGATCGAATAGTCGTTGGACGGGCTCTGGAAGCCGTCCGGCGACTTGCGGAAGCTGTTGCCGTCGCCGGCGCCGCCGGCAATGACCGTGGACCAGCCGTGATAGTTGCCGGTGCGCAGGTCGAACTCGATGTTCTTCTGGCCGTAGCTGCCATAGGTCAGGTTGATGTCGCCGCCGGGCTTGGCCGTCGGCTGCACCGGGGTGAACTCGATAGTTCCGGCGAGGTTGTTGTACCAGCGGTCGGCGGCGTTGCCGGGGCCATAAGTGGTTGTCACGCTCTGGATCATTCCGCTCTGCGGAATCATGTTCGATTGCCAGAGATCGCTGCCCGGATCGACGACCGGAACACCGTCCAGCGTCACGCCGATGGCGCCGTCGCCAGTGAAGCCGCCGAAGCCGCCCCAGCCCTGCTGCACGCCATTCAGCGTCACGGTATATTTGGACGCGCCGGTGTTGCCGTAGCCGGTGATCTGCACGCCGGGGGCATAGGACAGCATCTGCGCGGCTCCCGCGACGGGGCCGGCGGCTTCGAGGAGCTTGCGGTTCAGGACGCGGGTCGTATTGCCAGACTTGAAGACCTTCTTCTGGCTCGGCGCGGTCGTGACGCCGGGCAGCGACAGCGCGCTGGACGCGCTCACCTCGCCGGCGCTCACTGTTTGCGCGTATGCCGCGGCGGGAATGAGACAACTGGTGGACAGCAGAAGCGCCATGAGCGAAAGCTGCATGACTCGATCAGTATGACGTATCTGCTCATCCTGGTCCGTCGATAAGTTGAATCGATTGTGAATTGACGTGACCACGGCGGATACGATTCGACGGGAGGCGTGAACGAGCTTCCTGACCTGTCTCTCCTATCGCACGCTGAGAAAGACGCGCTGATCCGCGCGCTATGGGACGCGTTGCAATCATCCGAGCGCAGGAACGCGGAACTGGCAATCCGGCTTTCGGATGCGGAACGCCGGATTGCGGAGTTGGAGGCGCGGCTAAACGAACCGCCGAAGCGGCCGGACAATTCGAGCCTGCCGCCATCGCGCGGGCAGAAGCCAAACCGGCCCGAGAAAAGTCCGCGCAAGGGGCCCCGCAAAGGCAGTCTCGGCCGTGAGGGTGGCGGTCGCTTGCTTGCCGAGAACCCCGATCAGACGGTGATCGCGAAGGCGGCGCATTGCCAGCACTGCCGTGCCGGGCTGACTGACGCGGATCAGCGCCTCGCGCAGCGCTACGACAAGATCGATCTGCCGCCGATCAAGCCGGTCGTCACCCGCGTCGAACGCTATGCCGGCCATTGTCCGTGCTGTGGGGCGACCACGCTGGCAGCCGTCCCGGAAGGCATGGAGACCGGCACACCATTCAGCCTCAACCTCGTGGCTCTCGCGATCTACCTGCGCGTCATCCATGCGGTCAG